>CALAEG010000176.1 GCA_937890965.1 uncultured Caulobacteraceae bacterium
CGATCACGTTCATGATCTTGGATTGATTCAATCCAAGATCATCGTGATCTAGGGATGGCGTGCGGCCCCGGCAACGCCCGAAATCCACCGCGCGCGATCAGTTCAGCTGAAGCCGCACCCGCTCGCGGGCGGCGCGGGCGGCGATGGTCGCGCCGCCGTCGAGGATCTGGGCGCGGCCGAGCGCCTGCAGCGCGCCGGCCAGCGCGCCCTGGCCCTCGCGCGCGGCGGCGACGTCGAGCCAGGGCCGGTGATCGGAGGGATCGAGCAGGGCGCGCCTGAGCGCAGACCGCTCGGCGCGGGCATAGTCCTTGGCCTGGCTGGCGCGGGCGAAGATGTTGTTCTGCAAGCGGATCAGCACCGCCCGCTCCGGCGCCGGCGCCATCAGCACCTCCAGCCGCTCGGCCACGTGCGGCAAGAGCCCGGCCAGCAGCGCCCGGCGCGTCAGTTCCGACGGCAGCACCACCCGCCCCTCGCTGAACGGATCGAGCGCCAGCGGTCCCTCGGCGGTCTCGATGCGCAGCAGAAAGTGGCCGGGAAAGTCGACGCCCTGGACCTGCAGGCCGCAGCGCCGCGCCACCTCGATATAGAGCAGGCCCAACGTCACCGGCAGGCCGCGCCGGCGCTCCCACAGGTCGATGAGGTCGGTGTTGGCCGGGTCTTCATAGGTCATCAGGTCGCCGTTCAGCCGCATGTCGCCACACATGGTCTCGGCCAGGGCCTCCTCCGGCGATTCCTTGGCCAGCCTGCGCTTCAACCGCTCGGCGGCCTCGGCGGTCAGCGCGCGGGCAGGCTCGGGGTCGCGGTCCGGGGTCTCGTGCAGCGCGCAGGCGATAGCGGCCTCGAACAGCGGAAAGGCGTCGTCCCCCGCGACGCCGGCGGCGGTCAGCGCGGCCTCGGCCTCTTCGCGGGTCACCGGATGTCTCCGAGGTCGCTCACGAATCGTCGTCCTCGCTCCATGCGCCGCGAATATGACGCGGGAAGCGGCCGGGCGCGAGCGCCAGCAGGTCGAGCCTGACCTCGGCCGTCGCCAGTCGCGGCCGCCGCGCGGCATAGGCGCGGAGCGCGCGGCGCAGCCTTTGCCGCTGGCCCGGTGTGACCGCCTCCAGCGCCGCCTCGATCGAGGTGCGCGCCTTGACCTCGACCGCGACCAGGACGCGGCCGCGCGTGGCCAAAAGGTCGATTTCGCCCTGGGGCAGGCGATGGCGAAACCCCAGGATGCGATAGCCCTTGGCCATCAGCCAGAGCGCCGCCACCACCTCGCCGCGGCGGCCGGAGAGGCGCGCGGCCGTCCCGCGCCGGCGCCTGGCCTCCGTCATCCGCCTACACTCCCGGACGGGCTCATCGCACGCCCTTCATGGCCAGGGCGCGTTGATAGAGCGTGCGGCGGTCGAGACCGAGCGCCTTGGCCACTTCCGACGCCGCCTTGGCCGGCCCGAGCCGCGCCAACGCCTCGGCGAGCGCCGCCTCGGCGTCGGCGGCGCTGGCGGCGACGGCCTCGCCGGGCCCGATGACCACCACCAGCTCGCCCTTCGGCCTGGCCAGGGCGGGATCGGCGGCCAGCTGGTTCAGATCGCCGCGATGGTGGGTCTCGTGCAGCTTGGTCAGTTCGCGCGCCACCACCGCCTGGCGCGGTCCGAAGACGGCGGCCATGTCGCCCAGGCTGGCGCGAAGCCGCGAAGCGCCCTCGAACAGCACCAGCGTGGCGCGGATCGGCGCCAGGGTCTCGAAAAAGGCCCGCCGCGCCATGGACTTGGGCGGTGGGAAGCCGGCGAACAGGAAGCGATCGGTGGGCAGGCCGGCCGCGCTTACGGCCGCCAGCACCGACGAGGCGCCTGGAATGGGGATGACCGTGCGGCCTTCGGCGACGGCCTCGACCACCAGCCGATAGCCGGGATCGGAGACCAGCGGGGTGCCGGCGTCGGAGCAGAGCGCGATCCGCCCGCCCCTGGCCAGGGCCGCCAGTACGCGCGGCCGCACGCGTTCGCCGGCATGGTCGTCATACCGCTCCAGGGGCCTGGATATGCCGTAGGTCGACAGGAGCTTGCCGGTGATGCGGGTGTCTTCGGCCAGCACCAGGTCGACGCCGGCCAGCACGTCCAGGGCGCGCAGCGTGATGTCGCGCAGGTTTCCGATCGGCGTGGCGACCAGATAGAGTCCGGGCGCTAGCGCTACGTCGCTCAGGGCCGGCGATGGCGGTCTAACGGCCAACGGCGTCGGCCTCCCGCGGGGCCGCGGTCGAGAGTTCGCCGGTGATATGATCGAGCACGCGACGGCCCTTGGCCGTGGCGGCGATCCGCTCGGCCCCCACCGCGAGCCAGCCGCCCGCGGCGAGATCGGCGACCACCGGATGGCGGGG
>CALAEG010000177.1 GCA_937890965.1 uncultured Caulobacteraceae bacterium
CCGCCCGCCGCGTCGCTTCAGACGTCCTCGCCCAGCTCCAACCTTCGCTCTAGCCCAAAGGGAAGACGAACCGTTCATGTTCGCCGCCGTGCAGTCCGCTTTGAGCTATGTCGCGCCATTTCTCTTCGTGCTCCTTCTGGTGATCACGGTGCACGAGTTTGGCCATTTTCTCATGGCCAAGGCGTTCGGCGTGGCCATCGACCGCTTCTCCATCGGCTTCGGCCGCGCCATTTTCAGCTGGCGCGACCGCTCCGGCGTCGAGTGGCGCATCGGCTGGATCCCCATCGGCGGCTACGTGATGTTCGCCGGCGACGAGAACGCCGCCAGCGTGCCGGACCAGAACGACCTGGAAGAGATGCGGCGTCGTATCGTTGCGCATGAGGGGCCGGCGGCGGTGCGCAAATACCTGCCGTTCAAGCCGCTCTGGCAACGCGCCATGGTGGCGGCGGCGGGCCCGGCGGCCAACTTCGTCCTGTCCATCGCCATCTTCGCCATGCTGCTGATGACCTTCGGCGAGATGACGCTGCGCCCGCGCATCGGCGCGGTCCTGGCCAATTCCCCGGCCGCCGCGGCTGGGTTCAAGGCCGGCGACCTGATCACCCGCGCCGACGACCGGGCGATCGACAGTTTCGAACAGCTGCATCAGATCGTCGCCCTGCGCACCGGCGTGGCGATGCATTTCACCGTGCATCGCGGGACCGCCGACCTGGTGCTCAACGCAACGCCAAGGCGCACCCTGGTTGACAATCCGATGGGCGGCCACGACGCCCAGGGCCAGCTGGGCCTGGCGCCATCGACCGCGCCCGCCGACATCGTGCAACGGCGCTACGACCCGATAAGCGCCGTCGGCGCGGGGGCCGGCCGAACCTGGGACATGCTCTCGACCACCGTCTACTACCTCAGCCGAATGGCCCAGGGGCAGGAGTCGGGCAAGCAGATCACCGGCGTCATCGGCATCGCCCAGGTGTCGCACTACGCCGCGGAGGAGGGCGCCCTTGGCGCCAAGGGCCTCGGCGCCCAGGTGCTTGGCAGCCTGGTGACGCTGCTCAGCCTGGCCGCGGTGGTTTCGGTCAGCATCGGCTTCGCCAATCTCCTGCCCATACCGGTGCTGGATGGCGGGCATCTGCTGTTCTACGCCTATGAGTGGATCGCGCGCCGGCCGGTGGCCGCGTCGGTGCAGGCGGTGAGCTATCGGGTGGGGCTTGCCTTACTGCTCGGTTTGATGTTGTTCGCCACCACCAACGATCTGCAGCGCATTAACGTATTTCGGTTCCTCGGCGGCCTGTTCTCGTGAGCGTCCGCCCTTTGACGATGGCCCCAACGATGGATTCCCCCACCGCTCGTCGCCCACGCGCCTGTGTACGCGCGGTGTCCGGGCTGGCCATACTGCTGGCGACGTCGGCGCTCGCCTCCGGCGTGTGGGCGCAGGCCGCGCCGCCGCCCCCGGCGACCTCGACGGTCCAGCCGCCGCCGCCCTCCACCAGCCCGACGCCCGCGGCGCCCGGACCCGTGGTCCCGGAAAGCGGCGTGGTCCAGCGGATCCTAGTCCAGGGCAACGAGCGGATCGAGACCGACACCATCCTGGCCTATCTGCCGATCCAGGTGGGCGACACGGTCGGCGCCGCGCAGATCGACAACGCCATCAAGACCTTGTTCAGGACCGACCTGTTCGCCGACGTGCGCGTCGAGCTGCGGGGCGGCGACCTGAACGTCGCGGTGGTGGAAAACCCGATCATCAATCAGGTGGTGTTCGAGGGCAATTCGAACATCAAGGACGACAAGCTGCGCGACGAGGTGCAGGTGCGCCCGCGTGGCATCTATACCAAGGCCAAGGTCGAGGCCGACGTGCAGCGCATCGTCGAACTCTATCGCCGCGCGGGGCGCATCTCGGTCACCGTCACGCCGCAGATCGTCGCCCTGCCGCAAAAGCGGGTCGATCTGATCTTCGCCATCAACGAGGGACCGAAGAGCGGCATCCTCAGGATCGAATTCATCGGCGCGAAGCACTTTTCCGCCACCGACCTGCGCGGCGTCATCACCACCAAGGAAAGCCGCCTCTATCGCTTCCTGAGCACCAACGACAACTACGACCCCGACCGGATCGACTACGACCAAGAGCAGCTGCGCAAGTTCTACCGCAACCGCGGCTATTACGACTTCCGCATCGTCAACGCCGTGGCCGAACTGGCGTCCGACAAGAACGGCTTTGTGGTCACCTACACGCTGGACGAGGGCGCGCGGTACAGGTTCGGCAAGCTGACGGTCAATACGGCGCTGAAGAAGCTGAACGGGGCGGTCCTGCAGCAGTTGCTGCCGATCCGCCCGGGCCAGCTCTATCAGGACGAAAAGATCGAACAGGCGACCGATGCGCTGACCTTCGCGGCCGGCGCCGCCGGCTTCGCCTTCGTCCAGGTCGAGCCGCGCTATATCGCCAATCGCGCCACCCATACGGTCGATGTCACCTTCGACGTCAAGGAAGGCCCCCGGGTCTATGTCGAGCGCATCGACGTGGTGGGCAACACCCAGACCCTCGACTACGTCATCCGCCGCGAACTGCTGCTCTCGGAGGGCGACGCCTATAACCGCGTGCTGGTCGACCGGTCGAAGAACGACGTCAAGGCGCTTGGCTTCTTCAAGGATGTCGACATCACCCAGACGCCCGGCAGCGCGCCCGACCGTACGGTGCTGCAGGTGAAGGTGACCGAGCAGCCCACCGGCGAACTGTCGTTCAGCGCCGGCTACTCATCCGTCGACAAGCTGGTCACCGACATCGGCGTGTCCGAGCGTAACTTCCGCGGTCGCGGCGAAGACGTCCGCGCGGAACTGTCGCTGGGCTCGATCCGCCAGCAGCTCAGCCTGTCCTTCACCGAGCCGCGCTTCCTCGATCGCAATATGAGCGCCGGCTGGGACCTCTACGGCTATCGCTACGACTTCACCCAATATGCCGGCTATGTCAGCGAATCGGTCGGCGGCGACGTGCACGTCGGCTTCCCGCTCAGCCCCTATCTGAGCATGCAGCTGCGCTATGCGCTGCACGGCGACAACGTGGCGGTCAGTCAGATCCAATGCGGCCCGACGCCGACGCTCTCGACCATCATCTGCGCCCAGCAGGGCACGACGATCACCTCGGCGCCCGGCTATACGCTGCGCTGGGACAAGCGGAACGATCCGATCAATCCCACCCGCGGCTTCTACATGTCGATGACCCAGGACTTCGCCGGGCTCGGCGGCGACGTCCGCTACATCAAGACGGTCGGCGAGGGCGGCTGGTACCACGGCTTCAACTCCGACTTCATCCTCAGCGTCACCGGCCAGGCCGGTTATGTCGGCGGCTGGGGCGGCGATAACGTGCGTATCAACGACCGGTTCTTCGCCGGCGGCGGCAACGGCGGCGGGGCGATCTTCCGCGGCTTCCAGGTGGCCGGCATCGGCCCGCGCGACACCACCCCCGGCCTCGGCCAGGAAGCGCTCGGCGGCAAGCTCTATGCGATCGGAACCGTGGAAGAGACCTTCCCCGACTTCCTGCCCGAGCAGTACGGCATCCATACCGCCGCCTTTGGCCAGATCGGCACCCTCGGCCTGCTCGACAACGGCAGCAAGCGTACCGCCGGCAGCCTTATCAATGACCCATTCGTCAAGGATGACCTCGCGCTGCGCGCTTCGGCCGGCATCAGCATCTTCTGGAAATCGCCGCTCGGGCCGATCCGGATCGACCTTGCCGCGCCAATCGTCAAACAGCGCTACGACAAGACGCAGACCTTCAGCTTCTCCACCTCAACCAGGTTCTAATGACCATGATGACTAAAAAATCCGGCGCCGCGTTCGCGGGCGTCCTTGCAATCGCGGTCCTCACACCGATGATGACCCAGGCCCAAGGCGCCGCCCCGGCATCGGCGCCGCCAACCGGCCCGGCCATCCCCGGCATGTGCGTCCTGTCTCAGGAAGCGGTCGTCTTCACCTCGACCGTCGGCAAGTATGTCGCCACCCGGCTGCAGCAGCTGAACTCGGCCGCCCAGGCCGAGATCACCAGCGACACCACCACCCTGCAGGCCGACGAAAAGGCGTTCGAAGCCGCGCGCGCCGGCTTGTCGCAAGAGCAACTGCAGCAACGCGCCGCCGCGCTGGCCGGTCGCGAGCGCGATCTGGAGCGCACGGTTTCGGTTCGCCGCGAAGAGATGAACCAGACGGCGCAAAAGGCCCAGGCCCGTATCCTTCAGGAGGCCTCGCCGATCTTCCAGCAGGCGGTGCGCTCGCACAACTGCTCGATCGTGCTTTCGGGCACGGGCGTGCTGGTCGCCGAAACCTCGATGGACATCACGCCTACGGTGATCGCGGGCCTCAACGCCAAGATCACCCAGTTCGAGTTCGAGCGCGAGCATCTGGATCAAGCCGCCGCCGCCGCACCCGCCCGCTAGGGCCCCGCGGCGAAAGCATTCCAGCAAGCCGCCAAAAGGCCGATAAGGCGTCATGCCGGATTCGCGTTTCTATGAAGACCTTGGCTCGGCCAGCGTTGATGAGCTCCTTCTGATTACGGGGGCGACGCTGGCCGCCGGGTCGATTGGCGGCAAGGCCGTGTTCGGCTCGGTCGCGCCGCTGGCGCGCGCGGGCGATGGCGACGTCAGCTTCTTCTCCGATCCTCGCTATCTCGAGGCGCTGAAGACGACCGGGGCGGGCGCCTGTTTCTTAAGCCCCGCCCAGGCCGAGTTCGCGCCGGCGGGCTGCGTGGTGCTGCTGACGCCCGAGCCGCAGATCGCCTATGCCAAGGCGGCCAACCGACTGCATCGGCCGCGGCTGATGCCGGCGGACTTTGCCCAGGTGCATCCGACGGCGATGCTGGAGGCGGGTGTGGTCCTGGCCTCGGGCGCAGTGGTCGGACCGGGCGCCAGCATCGGCGCCGGCACCCATGTGGGCGCCAATGCGGTGATCGGCCCCGGCGTGGCGATCGGGCGCGACGGCGCCATCGGCTCCAATGTCACCATCGGCTTCGCCCTGATCGGCGACCGGGTGCGCATTCTGGCAGGCGCGGTGATCGGCGAGGCCGGCTTCGGCATCTCGGCCTCGAAAGGCGCGGCGATGGACCTGCCCCAGCTTGGCCGGGTCATCCTGCAAGACGGCGTGACGGTCGGGGCCAATAGCTGTATCGATCGGGGCGCCTGGGAGGATACGGTCGTCGGCGAGAACACCAAGATCGATAATCTGGTCCAGATCGGGCACAATGTTCAGTTGGGCCGTAGTTGCGTCCTGTGCGGCAGTGTCGGGCTGTCGGGCAGCACGATCGTCGGCGACGGTGTCATGTTCGGCGCCAAGGCCGGCATAGCCGACCACGTCACCATCGGCGCCGGCGCCCAGGTCATGGCGGCCGCCGGGGTCATGGGAGACATCCCCGCCGGTGAAACCTGGGGCGGCGCGCCGGCCGTCCGAGCGCGGCAGTTCTGGCGCCAGGTCGCCTGGGTCAGCCGCATGGTCAATGCGCGAAGCCGGAGGGCCGAGGTTTGAGCGAGGCAGTCGTCGAGGCGTCCGCGCCGGTGGATATCGACATCGACGAGATCCTGCGGTTGATCCCGCACCGGCCGCCCTTCCTGATGATCGACCGGGCGGAGGATTTTCTGTCCTACAAGTCGCTGGTCGGCATCAAGAACGTCGCCATGAACGAGCCCTTCTTCGCCGGCCACTTTCCCGGCTATCCGGTGATGCCCGGCGTGATGATCGTCGAGGCCATCGCCCAGACCGGCGGCGTCCTGATGTCGAAGTCGATGGAGCTCGACCTCGAAAGCAAAAGCATCTTCTTCATGTCGTTGGACAAATGCCGCTTCCGCGCCCCGGTGCGGCCTGGCGACATCCTGCGCATGCCGGTCGACGTGATCCGCGCCCGCCCGACGG
The DNA here is from genome assembly GCA_937890965.1 of uncultured Caulobacteraceae bacterium. Classification (GTDB taxonomy): domain Bacteria; phylum Pseudomonadota; class Alphaproteobacteria; order Caulobacterales; family Caulobacteraceae; genus Poindextera. The sequence goes on from CALAEG010000177.1 coordinate 5,881, forward strand.
TCGCCCAGTTCAAGGGCCGCGCCATGGTCGGCGACAATCTGGCCTGCGAGGTCGAGTTCATGGCCATGGTCGTCGAGCGGACCTGATGGGCAAGATCCATCCCTTAGCCAGCGTCGACAAGGGCGCCCAGCTGGGCGAAGACGTCGAGATCGGGTCCTACTGCATCGTCGGGCCGCAGGTGAAGCTGGGCGCGCGGACGCGGCTGCAGTCCCACGTCAATATCGAGGGCCTGACCGAGATCGGCGAGGACTGCGTCGTGCATCCCTTCGCCAGCCTCGGTGGGCCGCCGCAGCACGCCGCCCACAGGGGCGACGACACCCGTCTGATCATCGGCGACCGCAATCTGATCCGCGAGTATGTCACCATGAACACCGGCTCCAGCGTCGGCTCAGGCGTGACCAAGGTCGGCTCGGACGGCATGTTCTATACCGGCGCGCATGTAGCCCACGATTGCGTGGTCGGCGACCGGGTGCTGCTGACCAATCTGGCCACCCTCGGCGGCCACGTGACCGTTGGCGATTACGCGATCATCAGCGGCCTGGCCGGCGTGCACCAGTTCTCGCGGGTGGGGCGCTATGCGTTCATCGGCGCCGGCGCCATCGTGGTGCGCGACGTCATTCCTTACGGCAGCGTCTGGGGCAACCACGCCCACCTGGAAGGCCTGAACCTGGTCGGCCTGAAGCGGCGCGGCTTTTCCCGCGAGCAGATCAATACGCTGCGGGTCGCCTATCGGCTGCTGTTCGCCGAAGAAGGCTCGTTCCAGGAGCGGGTCGACGAGGTGGCGGAGACCTATGCCGACGCGCCGGAGGTGATGGAGGTCATCGACTTCATCCGAGCCGACGCCAACCGGCCGCTCTGCATGCCCGCTCGCGAGGTCTGAGCCCATCATGGCCAAGCTTGGGTTGATCGCGGGGGCAGGGGGGCTTCCGGTTGAGATCGTCCGCGCCTGCGAGGCGGCCGAACGGCCGATCTTCGTCGTGCGGCTGGGCGGCCTGGCCGACCCGGCGATCGCCGAGGCGCGCGGCGTTGACGCCGGCGTCGCCGAATGGGGCAAGGTGTTCGCCGCCCTGAAGAAGGAAGGCTGCAAGCAGGTCTGTTTCGCCGGCCATGTGCCCAGGCCGGATTTCGCCAATCTGAAGCCCGATCTGCGCGGCCTGGCGGCCGTGCCGGGGATCATCGCCGCCGCCCGCAAGGGCGACGACGCCCTGCTGCGCCAGATCATATCCGAGATCGAGAAGGAAGGGTTCGTCGTCGAGGGCGCCGACGAAGTCCTCAGTAGCCTGGCGATTCCGGCGGGTCCATTGGGGCGCCTGGCGCCCTCGGAACGGCACATGGCCGACATCGAACAGGCCATCCGCGCCGCCCGGGCGCTCGGCGAACTCGATATCGGCCAGGGCGTCGTGGTGGCGGGCGGCCTGGTGCTGGCGGTCGAGGCGCAGGAAGGCACCGACGCCATGCTGCGCCGCTGCGCCGAACTTCCGGAAGCGCTCAGGTCCAATGGCGGCGAGCCCATCGGCGTGCTGGCCAAGGCGGTGAAGCCGAACCAGGACCGCCGCATCGACCTGCCAGCCATCGGCCCGGCGACGGTGATGGGCGCGGCCCGCGCCGGCCTGGCCGGAATCATCGGCGAGACCGGCGCGCTGCTGGTCATCGACCGGGCGGCGGTTATTCAGACGGCGGATGATCTGGGCCTGTTCGTCGTGGGCGTGGCGCCGGCGTGAGCCGCCCGCTGACGGTGATGCTGGTGACGGCGGAGGCCTCGTCCGGCGACGCCCTCGGCGCGGCCCTGGCGCGGGCGCTGAAAAAGCGGCTGGGCGGCAACAGCACGCGATTTGTCGGGGTGGGCGGCGCGGCCATGGCGCGCGAGGGCATCGAGAGCCCGTTCGACGTCGGCGAACTCTCCATCGTCGGCATGTTCGAGGGCCTGATGGCCTATCCGACGGTGGTCAAGCGGGTGGCTGAGACCGCCGCGCTGGCGGCCAAGGAAAAGCCCGATATCGCGGTCCTGATCGATTCCTGGGGCTTCACCCTGCGCGTCGCCCAGCGCCTGCGCCGGCAAAGCCCCGACTTGCCGCTGATCAAATATGTCGGGCCGCAGGTCTGGGCGACGCGGCCGGGTCGGGCCAGGACGCTGGCGAAAACCGTCGATCATCTGCTGGCCATCAACACCTTCGACGCGCCCTATTTCGAGGCTGAGGGCCTCGCCACCACCTTCGTCGGCGCCTCGACCCTGGCGCTGGATCTCAGCGGCGCCGATCCGCGGCGCCTGCGCGAGGCGATCGGCGCGACCGCCGACGAGCCGATCCTGCTGGTCCTGCCGGGCAGCCGGCCGGGAGAGATCGAGCGGCTGGCGCGGCCGTTCGAGGATGCGGTCGGGCGCCTGGTCGCCGAGCGGCCCGCCTTGCGCGTCGTCGTGGCGGCCGCCGCCACCGTCGCCGACCTGGTCAAGGCCAAGGTCGCCGCCTGGAAAACCCCGGCCCGGATCATCGAGGGCGAGCAGCTCAAATACGACGCCATGAAGGCCGCCACCGTAGCCCTCGCCTGCAGCGGCACGGTGACCAGCGAACTGGCCATGGCCGGCTGTCCCATGGTGGTGGCCTATCGCCTGAGCGAGATCGGCTACTGGGTGCTGCGCGCGGTCTATCGCCAGCGCCACATCACCCTGTTCAACATCGCCGCCGGCGAGACCATCGCGCCGGAATTCATCCAGCATGACTGTACCGGTGCGAAACTGGCCGCGGCGCTTGCCGAGCGCCTCGACGACCCGGCCCTGCGCGCGCGCCAGATCGCGGCGCAAAGCGCCATTCTGGAAAAGATGGGACGCGGCGGGCCCGATCCGGCCGAGGTCGCGGCCGATGTCGTCATAACCCTGTTGGAAGAGCGCGGCCTTCTGGCCTAACCGCGCTTGTCGATCGGCGTGAAGGGGCGCTTCAGGGCCCCGGTATAGAGCTGGCGCGGGCGGCCGATCTTGCGCTGGGGATCCTCGAACATCTCCTTCCACTGGCTGATCCAGCCAACGGTGCGGGCGACGGCGAACAGCACGGTGAACATCTCCGGCGGGAAGCCCATCGCCTTCAGCGTGATGCCTGAATAGAAGTCGACGTTCGGATAGAGCTTGCGCTCGATGAAATAGGGATCGCTGAGCGCGATCTTCTCCAGTTCCATCGCCACCTTGAGCAGTGGATCGTCGCTGTCGCCGATCTCGTCGAGCACCTCGTGGCAGGTCTTCTGCATCACCGTCGCGCGCGGATCGTAGTTCTTGTAGACGCGGTGGCCGAAGCCCATCAGCCGGTATTTGCGGTCTTTCACGCCTTGCACGTACTCAGGGATGCGATCGACGGTGCCGATCTCCATCAGCATGTTCAGCGCCTCTTCGTTGGCGCCGCCGTGAGCGGGGCCCCAGAGGCAGGCGATGCCGGCCGCGATGCAGGCGAAGGGATTGGCGCCTGACGAGCCGGCCAGGCGCACGGTCGAGGTCGAGGCGTTCTGTTCGTGGTCGGCGTGCAGGATGAAGATGCGGTCCATGGCCTTGACCAGCACCGGATTGGGCACCCAGTCCTCGGCCGGCACGCTGAAGGCCATGCGCAGGAAGTTCTCGGCGAAGCCCAGGTCGTTGCGCGGCGACACGAAGGGCTGGCCGATCGAATATTTGTAAGCGCGGGCGGCGATGGTCGGCATCTTGGCGATCAGCCGGTGCGCCGAGATCTCGCGCTGCTTGGGATCATCCACATTGATGCTGTCATGATAGAAGGCCGACAGCGCGCCGACGGCCCCGGTCATGATCGCCATCGGGTGGGCGTCGCTGCGGAAGCCAGTGAAGAACCGGTCGAACTGGGCGTGCAGCATCGTGTGGTAGGTGATGATGTGCTCGAAGTCTTCGAACTCGGGCGCCGTGGGCAGTTCGCCGTTCAGCAGCAGGTAGCAGACCTCGAGAAAGCTCGACTTCTCCGCCAGCTCTTCGATGTTGTAGCCGCGGTGCAGCAAAATCCCCGCATCGCCGTCGATATAGGTGATCTTGCTCTCGCAACTCGCCGTCGAGGTGAAGCCCGGATCGAAGGTGAAAACGTCGGCGTTGGCGTAGAGCGAGCGCACGTCGATCACGTCCGGGCCGTCCGTGCCCTTGATCATCTGCAGGTCGTAGCTCTTGTTGTCGATGATCAGCGTTGCGCTTTCGGCCATGCCCAATTCCTTCGTAAGCGGGGGCGCCCAGAGGCGGTTTCGGCAAGCCTTATAGCGTCTTACTGCACTTGCGAAAGAGCGTCCGCGATTCGGCCGAGACTCTCCTCGCGACCCAGCGCTTCCAGGGCGCTGGCGAGGTCCGGGGCGGTCGCGCCGCCCGACAGGACGCCACGTAAAGCGGGGCCGAACTTGCCAAGCCCGACGCCCTCGGATTCAGCGAAGTCCTGCAAGGCTTTACTTAAGGGCGCCGCGATCCATTCCGGCTCGTCGTCCAGCCGTACGCCAAGCCGCCCGAGCCGTCCGCAGGTGGTCTCGTCGAGCAGCTTCAATGTCTTTTCATCGAGCGCCAGTGGGCGGATTTTGAGCACGAAGACGGTCAGATCGGCGAGATCGAGCAGCGTCTTTGCGCCCTCTTTCACCAGCGGAATGGCCCGGTCCATCGCCGCGCGTCCCGCCTCATGGATGACCAGGCCCCGGCCGGCATGAATGTCGCCGACCAGGGCGGCCAGGCGCGCATCGTCGGCGCCGCGGATATAATGGTTGTTGACATGGCCGAGCTTGGCCCAGTCCAGCCGCGCCGGCGCGCTGCCGACGTCCTTGATGTCGAACCAGGCGATGGCCTGGACGTCACTGAACAGCTCGTCATCGCCATGGCCCCAGCCCAGCCTGGCCAGATAGTTGCGCATGGCCTCGGGCAGATAGCCCATCTCGGCGAACTCGCCGACGGCCTGGGCGCCGTGACGCTTCGACAGCTTGGCCCCGTCCGGCCCGTGGATCATCGGCAGGTGCCCGAAGGCCGGCTTGGCCCAGCCGAGGGCTTCGAAGATCAGCGATTGCCGCCCGGCATTGCTCAGGTGGTCGTCGCCGCGCAGCACATGGGTGATGCCCATGTCGTGGTCGTCGACCACCACCGCCAGATTATAGGTCGGCGAGCCGTCCGAACGCAGCAGCACCAGGTCGTCCATATTGGCGTTGGCGAAGGTGACCGGACCCTTGACCAGGTCATTGACGATGGTCTCGCCTTCGAGCGGCCCGCGAAACCGCACCACGAAGGGCGCATTGGTGCGCGACGGCGCCTCGCGGTCGCGCCAGATCGAGCGGATGGCCCGGCCCTGGGCGCGAGCCCGCTCGCGCTCCTCGGCGACCTCCTCGACGGTCATGTAGCAGCGATAGGCGCCGCCGGTTTCCAAGAGTTTTTCCACCATCTCCCGGTGCCGCTCGGCCCGCGCGTGCTGGTAGACCGGCTCGGCGTCGGGTTCGAGGCCCAGCCAGGACAGGCCGTCGAGGATGGTCTGCACGGCCCCCTCGGTCGAGCGCTCGCGGTCGGTGTCCTCGATCCGCAACAAGAACGTGCCGCCGGTGTGTCGTGCATATAGCCAGTTGAAAAGTGCGGCCCTGGCCGTACCAATATGCATCTGGCCGGTGGGCGAGGGGGCGATACGGGTGACGACGGGCCTGTCGGCCGAAGATGGGTCGGACATTGGGGTTCCGCTGGGCGGCGTTGACCGGCCGGGCGACGAAGCGCCGCGGCCAGGTTGGGCGCGGGGTCTTAGCACGCGCCTTGGCCGGCTTCCTAGCCGGGCCGAGGTCTGGCGCGGCCTGAAGGCCGAGGCCGCCGCGCAGCTCGACCGCGCCATGCTGTGGACGCCGGTCGCCTTCGGCCTGGGCGCCGCACTCTATTTCGGCCTGAAAACCGAACCGCCGCTCTGGCCGATGGCTGGGCTGGCGGCGGTCGGGGTCATCATCGCGGTCGCGGTGCAAAGGCTGGGCCAAGTCCGCGCCGTCCCGATCCTTGTCGCCCTGGTCGCCGTCATCGCCTGTGGGGCGCTGGCCGGCAAGCTGCGTACGGAGCTGGCCGCGCGGCCGGTGGCGCCGGCCAACCTTGGGGTGGTGACGGTCGACGGCTGGGTGATGGATGTCGCCAATCCCAGCGCCAGCGGCGAGCGGCTGGTCATCGCGCCGGTGCGCATCGGCGGTCTGGAGTCCGGTCAGATCCCCTATCGCGTGCGCATCGTCGTGCCCAGCGGCAGCGTGCTCGGCCCCGGCGCCGCCATCCGCGTCTCGACCCTGCTCGATCCGCCGCCGGGACCGGCCGCGCCCGGCGCCTTCGACTTCGCCCGCGACGCCTGGTTCGAGGGCATGGGCGGCGTCGGCCTGGCCATGAAGCCGCCCGCCATGATCACCCTGGCCGCGCCATCCTGGCGCCTGCGCACGGCCATGGCGATCAACGCCCTGCGCTGGTCGCTGGCCGAGCGGCTGGCCGCCGATATCGCCCGGGTCATGGGCCCCCATGACGATGGCGCCAGCGGGCTCGCCGTCACCGTGGCCACCAGCCACGAGGACTGGCTGCCCGATGCGTCGCGCGACGATCTGCGCGCCTCCGGGCTCGCCCACATGCTGGCCATAGCCGGCCTGCACATGGCCGCCGTATGCGGCTTCGCCTTTTTCGCGCTTCGCCTAGGCGTCGCGGCCTGGCCGTGGCTGGCGCTCAGGGTCTCGGGCAAGAAGATCGCCGCGGCCGGTGGCCTGATCGTGGTGGCGCTCTACCTGACCCTCTCCGGCGCCCATCCACCGGCTAGGCGCGCGGCCATCACCGCCAGCGTCGCCTTCCTGGCCATCCTGCTCGACCGCCGCGCCATCAGCCTGCACTCCCTGTCGCTCGCGGCCCTGCTGATCGTGATCCTGCAGCCCGAGGCCGTGATCCAGCCCGGCTTCGAGATGTCGTTCTGCGCCACCGCCGCCCTGGTCGCCCTGGCCGAGGTCTGGCCCATGCCGGTGCGCGCCTCGGGCCTGCCCTGGCCGCTGGCCTTCCTGCAACGGGCGCGGGACTGGATCATCGCGGCGCTGATGGTCAGCTTCGTCGCCGGCACGGCCACCGGGCCCTTCGCCATCCAGCACTTCAACCGGCTGGCCAATTACGGGGTGCCGGCCAATCTGACCGCCGACCTGGTCGCCAGCGTGGTGCTGATGCCGGCCCTGGCGCTCGGCGTGGCGGCCGAAGCCGCGGGGCTGGGCCATGCCTTCACCGACCCGCCCCTGTTCGTGGCGGGGTGGGGCGCCAAGGCCATTGTCGGCCTGGCGCATCTCTTCGCTCATGCGCCGCACAGCGGGTTGACCTGGTCCAGCGCGCCCTTTCCGGCGCTGGCCATCTCCTATCTCGGCATCGTCTTCGCCTGTCTCTGGCGCGGAAAGCTGCGCCTCATCGGCATTCCACTGGCCGCCGCCGTGGCGCTCTGGCCAAGGCCGCCGGCGCCGGTCGCCTGGATCGCCTCCGACGGCAATGACGCGGCCATCGTCGCCCGGGGCCAGGAGGTGGCGATGAAACCCAATGTCCGGGCCTATGCGACCCAGCTATGGGCGCAAAGGCGGGGGCTTAGCCTGCCGGCCGATGCCGCCAAGGCGCAAGGCGCGCTGTTCGACTGCGACCGCAATCATTGCCTGCCGAAGTCCGGCGCCTCACCGGGGATCTCCGCCTGGTGGACCCGGCGGCAGCCCAAGCCCGATCAGCTCGACGAACTCTGTCACGGCGCCGACATCGTCATCCTGCGGGCGAGCCTCGCCAGTCCGCTGACCTGTCCAGGCGCGATTATTCTGGGTCCGGACGATTTCGCCAAGGGCGGCGCGGCGGAGGTCTATGCCGCGCCGAAGGGCTGGCGCCTGGAATGGTCGCAGCCGCTCAGGGGCCAGCGCCCCTGGACGATCAATCAGTGATAGCGGCGGATCAGGCCGACCAGCCGGCCCTGCACCTGCACCTGGTCGGGACCGAAGATGCGGGTCTCATAGGCCGGGTTGGCGGCTTCCAGCGCGATGGACTGGCCCTTGCGGCGCAGGCGCTTGAGGGTGGCTTCCTCGCCCATGATCAGGGCCACGACGATCTCGCCTGAGTTGGCCGTGGTGTCCCGGCGGATGATCACATAGTCGCCGTCGTAGATGCCGGCGTCGATCATCGAGTCGCCCTGCACCTCGAGCACATAGTGCTCGCCGGCGCCCAGCATGCTCTCCGGTACGATCATCCGCTCGCGTTCGTGCTGGATGGCCTCGATCGGGGTGCCGGCGGCGATCTTACCAAGCACCGGCAGTTCGCGCGCCTCGTTGGCGGGGATGGGAGGGGACATGGAGCGGTCGGTATCGACCAGCTGCGGCTTGAAGGCGTGGCGGCCCTGGGGCGGCGCCGTCGTGGTCGCCTGCTGCGGCAGCTTGATCACCTCGAGCGCCCGAGCGCGGTGCGCGAGGCGGCGGATGAAGCCCCGCTCCTCGAGCGCGGTGATCAGGCGGTGGATGCCGGACTTGGACGCCAGATCCAGCGCTTCTTTCATTTCATCAAAGGACGGCGAGATGCCGGTCTCCTTGATGCGCTCATGGATGAACATGAGCAGTTCGTGCTGCTTTTTTGTAAGCATGGCAGGCCGAAAACCTCTTGGAACAAACCGCAAACGTTGGCGATGTTCTCTAGGTGTTCTTTGTTAATGTCAAGATAATGGCCGTTAAGACCCGACAAGGGCGCGGGTGGCGGCCTCGACATCTTGCTGCCGCATCAGGCTCTCACCGACCAGCATGGCGTGCGCGCCGGCCGCTTCCAGACGCCGCGCATCGGCCGGGGGGAAGACGCCGCTTTCCGTTACCAGCAAGGCGTTTGCGGGCGCGCACGCCGCCAGCCGCTCGGTGACGGCGAGGTCGGTGACGAAGGTGCGAAGGTCGCGGTTGTTCACCCCGATCAGGGTCGCGCCGAGGCGCCCCGCGCGCGCCATTTCGGCCTCGTCATGCACCTCGACCAGGGCGTCCATGCCGAACCGGCTTGATTCGGAAATCAGATCGGCGGCAAGCGAATCGTCGGCCAGGGCGAGAATCACCAGGATGGCGTCGGCGCCCAGCGCG
>CALAEG010000178.1 GCA_937890965.1 uncultured Caulobacteraceae bacterium
GATCGAACGGGAAGTAGACCACGAAGTCCTTGGCCACGGGCGCCGGAGGCGGCGGGGGAGGCGGCGGAGGCGGTGGCGGCGGAGGAGGCGGCGGAGGCGGAGGCGGCGGGGGAGGCGGTGGCGGCGGAGGCGGTGGCGCGCCGAACTTGTAGTTCAGCCCCAGCCGGACCAGCTGGTAGCTCATGTGCTGGCGGCTGGAGATGGCGAAGCCGCTGGACGAACCGATTTCCGGCGCGCTGGCCGTCACGCTGCCGAAATCCATGTAGTCGTACTCGGCCCTGACCGTCCAATTCGGCGCAACGGCGTATTCGACGCCGCCGCCGACCACATAACCGACGCCGGCGGTCTTCTGAGCATGGGAGGTGAAGCCGAAACTGTCGGTCATGCTGGTCCGATAGCGCGCGTCGCCAAAGGCCACGCCGCCGGTCGCGTAGATCAGCGCCTTGTCGAAGGCGAAGCCGGCGCGGGCGCGCACGGTGCCGAACTGATGCAGGGTGCTGTTGGCCGCAATGGTGATCGACGAGCCGGGGCTGGTATAGGGGGTCACCGCCAGCAGGTTGGAATCGGTGATGTCGCCGCCCTGATAGTCGGCCTCGCCGCCAACGACCCAGTTGTCCTTCTGCCAGTTGTAGCCGATCTGGCCGCCGCCGAAGCCGCCCTGGGGCTTCAGCTGGCCGAAGTTGCCGGTTCCGTGCCAGCTTCCCGAGGTGAACAGCGTGCCGCCGCTGGTCTCGACGACATTGACCGACTGGCTGGTCGGCACGCCATAGCCGCCGTTCACGCCGATATAGACGCCGGTCCAGTCGTAGGTCGACGCCATGGGCTGGGCCATCGCGGCGCCCGCGACCATCGCCGCAACCGCAACGGTTCCAAAGAGTAGCTTTTTCATCACACGCCCCTAAAGCTCATTGTGAGCAGCGAAAATCTGAACCCAAACCCGCAGCTACGGCCTAGGTTCCATCAAAAGCGTTGTATTTTGGCCACGTTTCAACGTCGCATGGCCGACGGATTGTTTCGCCAACGCGATATTCCGCTTCTACAGTCGCGTCGACCAACGGGGAAGTCAGCATGTCGAGTGAGGGATGGCGGGCGCTGGGCGTCACGATCATGGCCGGTTTGGCCGGTCTGGCGCCCATTACGTGGGCATCGGCGGCGGCGCCGGCCTGGGCGGTGGGGCCGGGTTTCGCGGTGACGATCAGCCTCAGCCCCAGGGCCGCGGCGGGGCTGGCCAACCCCAAGGAGACCATCATGATCTCCGCCGACTTCTACGGTGACGCCAATGCCAAGGGCCGGCGGCTGCAGGACGACATGGGCCAGATCGTGCTCGCGCCCAGCCAGAAGGACGAGATCCCCGGTGCCGGCGTAGCCCAGTTCCACGGCCCGAAATACGACAAGAACCTGCTGGCCGATGTCGACGCCAACGGCCTTCAGGTGCTGATCAACGTCTTCTCCGGCCGCCATTCCAGCCCGGACAACCTGCTCGACTGCGACCTCTTCCAGGACAAGATCGCCCTTGCGGCCAAGGGGATCGCGATTCACTGCAAGCTGATCGGCGAATAAGGCGAGCAAGCCCGGTCAAGACACGGCGGGCGCAAGACTGGCAGATACCGCAAGCGGGCTCGCCGCGCGGGAGACCGAAATGACCGCCCCCTCGTCCGATATCCTCGACTTCTATACCCGCCCCGTCGCGATGACCTCCGCCGGCGTCCATGCCACAGTGTTGGAAAATCTTACTAGCGATCTGGCCGGCCTTTGCGAGATCGTCCAGGGCGTGCTGCTGCACTTTCACTGGGCCAACGCCTATGGGGTCGCCCTTGCGCCGGAACGGGCCGACCAGCAGCATTTGCGGCCGGCCAGCGCGACGCTCGACGCCGTCTTCGCCATCAGCGGCCAGCCGCTGAGCGAGCGGCGCGAAGCAGGCGACCGCGCGGTCGGCGTCTGTCGCCATTATGCGGTGGTGACCTCGGCCATGTTGCGCGCCCAGGGTGTCCCGGCGCGGAGCCGTTGCGGCTTTGCGACCTATTTCACGCCCGGCGAGTTCGTCGATCACTGGGTGGCGGAATACTGGGACGGACCCCAAGGCTGCTGGCGCCTGGTCGATTCCCAGATCGACGCGCTGCAGAAGGCCGCGCTGAAGCCTGATTTCGATCCGCTGGACACGCCGCGCGACCGCTTCCTCATCGCCGGCAATGCCTGGCTGCAATGCCGCGCCGGCGCCCTCGACCCGATGAAGTTCGGGATACTCGACATGCATGGCCTGTGGTTTGTCGCTGGCAATGTGCTGCGCGACTTCGCGGCGCTGAACAACATGGAGATGCTGCCCTGGGACTGCTGGGGCCCCGTCCCCGAGGGCGACAGGGCGCTGTCGCCCGAGACGCTGGCTTTGGTCGACCGCCTGGCGGCGCTGACGCTCGATGCGGACGCTTGTTTTGGCGAGATCCGCGCGCTCTACGAAACCGACGCCGCCCTGCGCGTCCCGGCGCAGGTGTTCAACGCCGTTCGCAACCAGGTCGAGGCTATCGCCGCCTAGCTAGCGCGAGCACCGGTGTTGGTGGGACAGCCCCTATCGGCTTAAGGTCGATCGATTGGGGGGCCTCATCATGTCGCGAACCGTCCTGTCGGCCGTTGCCGGCGTCATCGCCATCGCCGTCGGGCTGGCCGGCTGTCATCCGGCGGGCGGCGGCGCGAGTTCCAGCACGGCGCCGGCGTCGAGCGCCCAGGTTCAGGCTGCGCCGATCCCAGCCGCCCCGGATCAAGTCGCCTCGGCGCCGGCGGCGGCCTTCCAGGTGGTGATCAGCCTGAGCCCCGCCGCGGCGGCCAAACTGGCCGGCAATGGCCAGACGATCACTGTCCCGGCCGAGTTCTATGGCAACCCCATTTCGGAACGCGAACGCATGGCCGACCAGGGCCGGCTCGACCTGGCCCCGGGACAGAGTGTGGTGCTGACGGGCGCTGGGGTGGCGAGCTTCACCGCTCCTCAGCTCGACCAGAGCAAGCTCGCCCTGGTCGAGGGCGGACAGGTGGAGGTGGCCATCGACGTCTCCTCCGGCAACCACACGACCGAGAATAACCTGCTGGATTGCGACACCTTCATGGACCAGAGCCTGCAGGCCGCCGAGGCCCAGCCGATCCAGCTTCACTGCAAGCTGATCGGCGAGCCTTAAAGGCGCGCCATGCCCGCCGATAACGCCCTGCCGAACTTCCCGCCCGGCGCCTTCGCCAAGGAGGATCCGGGCGACGATGCTGACTTTTATGTCGAGGCGCGGCTGGTCACCCACATCGACGACGCCGCCATCGCGGCCCTGACCGGCTTCTATCGCCAGGCGCTGCCGCCCGGCGGTGTGGTGCTGGACCTGATGAGCAGCTGGGTCAGCCACCTGCCCGACGAGGTCGCCTATGGCGAGGTGATCGGTCACGGCATGAACGCCGAGGAGCTGGCGGCCAATCCGCGCCTCGACCGCTGGTTCATCCAGGATCTCAACCAGGATCCCGTCCTGCCGCTGGCCGAGGCCAGCCTGGATGCGGCGATGATCTGCGTCGGCGTGCAGTATCTGCAGCAGCCGGTGGCGGTGCTGGCCGATATCGCCCGGGTCTTGCGCCCCGGCGCGCCGCTGGTGATCAGCTTCTCCAACCGCTGCTTCCCGACCAAGGCGGTGGCTGTCTGGCGCAATTCAGGTCCGCAAAGCCACACCCGGCTGGTCGACCTCTATCTGCGCGCCGCGGGCTTCGCGGCCATCGAAATCCATCGGCTGCTCGACGGCCGCGACAGCGACCCGATGACGGTGGTGGTGGGACGGACCTAGGCGTCCGTCAGCTCGCCGCTGACCAACTGGTCGCGCAGGACGAACTTCTGGATCTTGCCCGAGCCGGTCAGCGGCCATTCCTTGACCTCGATCCAGCGGGCCGGGGTCTTTTGCGGCGCGATATGGGCGCGGCAGTGGGCGATCAGGGCGTTGCGGTCCAGCCGCGCGCCGGGGGTCAGCCGCACGAAGCCGGCGACGATCTCGCCCCAGCGCTGGTCGGGAATGCCGACGACGGCGACTTCGGCGACGTCGGGATGCTCGAGCAGGATATTCTCGATCTCGGCGGGAAAGAGGTTCTCGCCGCCGCGGATGATCATCTCCTTCACCCGGCCGGTGACCCGGACATAGCCGCGCGCGTCGATGGTCCCCAGGTCGCCGGTGTGCAGCCAGCCCTCGGCGTCGATGGCGGCCGCGCTCGCGTCCGGATTGTCGTTATAACCCAGCATGATGCAGTAGCCGCGGGCGCAGATCTCCCCGACCGCGCCGAGCGGCGCGACCGCGTTGGTCGCCGGGTCGCGGATGGAGATATCGGTCTGGGCCAGGGGCTGGCCGACCGTTTCGCAGAGGTCCTCCAGGCTGTCGTTGCCCTTGGTCTGGGTGACCACCGGCGAACTCTCGGTCTGGCCATAGACGGTGGTGAAGTCGCAGCCGAACACCGACTTCACCCGCCGCACCAGCTCGGGTGGCACCATGGCGCCCCCGGACAGGGCCATCTTCACCGAGGAGACGTCGCGCGGCTGGCGCGCCTGCGCCTCCAGCAGCCCGATCAGCATCGTCGGAACGCCGAGCAGAAACTCGACATGCTCGGATTCGATCAGGTCCAGCATGCGCGGCGGATCGAACAGCTTGGCGATGATCATCCGCCCGCCGATCTGGGCCGAGCCCAGGGTCAAGCAGGCGCAGCCGGAGGTGTGGAACATCGGCGCGAAATTGATCGTCGTCACGCCTTGCGGGACGCCAGCGCGCACGAACGTCAACCGCGCATTGTTGGTGATCCCGCGATGATGCAGCAGCGCGCCCTTGGGAAAGCCGGTGGTGCCCGAGGTGTATTGCACCTGGGCCGGATCCCCGGGCCGGACCTCGGGCAGGGGCCTCGGCGCCAGGCCCCGAGCGTAGAGCTCGGCGGTGTCGGTCATGTCGATGACTTCGCGCAGGGCCGGGACGCCGGCGGCCACCTCGGCGGCGATCTCGGCCATCGGGTTGCCGCGGTACTCGCCGATCATGAACAGGCCGACCGAGCGCGACTGTTCCACAACGAATTTGAGCTCGCGTGGCTGGTAGGCGGGGTTGGCGGTGACCAGGGTCAGGCCGGCGAAGGCCGCGGCGTACTCGACCACCACCCATTCCGGGATGTTCGGCGCCCAGACGCAGATCCGCTCGCCCGCCGCATAGCGCGACGCGAGCGCCTCGGCGAGCCGGAGCGAGTCATCCAGAAGCTCGGCATAGGTCCAGCGGCGGCCAAGCACCCCGGCCATGTCGCACTCGATCAGCGCCACCGCGTCTGGCGTCAGCGCCGCCTGATCGCGCAGAACCCCGCCGACTGTGGTTTCCAGCACCGGCTGATCGCACTCGGCCGGCCAAAAGGACGTGGTCAGGGGCGTTCGCGTCATGACCGGCCCGCCTCCCCGCAAGCCGGCGAGAGGATATTCGTCATCCGGCCTCGACGTCAAAGGACGTCCGGCGGCCTCAGACCAGGCCGTTGGCGACCAGGCTCCGTGCGCAGTCGAGCACGGTGTCCTGCATCGGCCGCGGCTTCCAGCCCAGCAGGCTTTGCGCCTTGGCCGAGGTGAAATCGTGCTTGCGGCCGAGGCCGCCGGTCACCGAGCCCAGGTCCTTGTCGAACAGGGCGACGAAGCGCAGCACGAAGTCGGGCACCTTGCGGGTCGGCACCTTGGCCCCGTCGGCGCCCATCTGGGCCTTCAGGATCGCGGCGATCTCGGCCATCCAGGCGAACTGGCCGGCGGCGATGAAGCGCTGGCCGGCCGCTTCCGGGGCGGTCATGGCGCGGATGTGCAGGTCGGCCACGTCGCGGGCGTCGACGATATTGAAGCCGATGCGCGGCAGGCCGGGCACCCGGCCGCTCATCAGCCGCTCGACCACCTGGACGGACTCGGAATAGTCGCCGCTGAGCACCGGCCCCAGCACCAGAGCCGGGTTGACGACGGCCAGCGTGGTCGTCCCGCCCGAGGCCGCGATCAGGTCCCAGGCGGCGCGTTCGGCTATGGTCTTGGACTGCCCATAGGCGCTGAGGCTCGGGTCCTTCAGGTCGGTCCAGTCCGTCTCGTCGCTGACATTGTCGCCGGGGCCGCCCTTGCTGGTCGCGGCCACCGACGAGGTCATGACCACGCGCTTGACGCCGGCCTTGATCGCCGCGCCCACCACGCGTTTTGCGCCGTCGCGGGCCGGGATGATCAGTTCGTTGGGGTCCTTGGGCTCGGCCACGCCCAGCGGCGAGGCGACGTGGAGCACGTAGTCGCAACCGTCGACGGCGGCATCCCAGCCGGCGTCCTCGGTCAGGTTGGTGGCGTAGAAGCTCAGGCGATTGCCGGGATCGACAACCTTGGCGAGGTTGGCGCGCACCGCGGGTTCGCGGGACAGGTCGCGGATGGTCGCGCGCACGTTGTAGCCCTGCTGCAGCAGGCCGATCGCGCACCAGCCGCCGATATAGCCGGACCCGCCGGTCACCAGCACCGTTCCGCCGTCGCTCATGGGATAGCCCCTCCCGAGATGTTTACACCGCTCAGATAGGCGCTGGCGTTAGCGAGCGTAAGGGGAGGGCTCAATTCTCCCATGTCTCTCCCCGTCATGGCCCGACTTGTTCGGGCCACCCATGGTCGCCGACCGTCGTGAGTGTTCACGGGTCCGGTCGATCCGCCCCTGATGACCGTCGAACGCCAGCGCTCATGGGTCCCCCGCATTCCGCCGCTACGCGGCTCCAGCGGGGGATGACGGGTTTAGTTGGCGCCGCGACCGCTAGCGGCTTTCGTTGTTCACCTGCGCCCGCTGCACCGAGGCTTTGACCACCGGGATCTCGTCGTCGGCGAGGGGCTTCATCCACTTCTTCCGGCCCATGGCGGCGGCGATATAGGGCGCGAGCGTCTTCGCCTTTTTCGCCTCGCGCTCGGCGACCTCGGCCTTGAACTCGCCCATCACCTCGGCGGCGAACAGTTCCAGCGAGGCGCAGATGTGTTCGTGTTTGTTGCGGCCGGCCTGTTGCAGGAAGATGACCTGGTCGACCCCGGCGTCCTCGAAGGCATGGATGTGGGCGCGGATGTCGTCGGGGGTGCCGATGCCGTTGGCGTTGCGCTCGGCCATCTTCGAGGCAGCGATGATCTCCTCGTCGCGGTTGCCGCGGGCCTTCTGGAAGTCGGCGAACAGCGACGAGCGGCCGGGCGTCACGTCGTGGGCCACCAGGGCGTTGACCGCATAGCCGAAGAACTCGAACCCCTCCTGGCCACGCCGGATCGCCTCGGCCCGATCGTGGTGCACCGAGAAGTTGGACACCATGGCCAGGTTGGCGTTCACCGCGTGGCCGATGGGCACGCAGTCGTCCGACTTGATGATGCCGTAGTAGATCTCGGCCCAGTTTTTCGCCTCCTCCGGATTGACGAAGGAGAAGGCCAGCGCGCCGACGCCCAGCGAGGCGGCGACCTTGATGGTGTCGCGGTTGGTGCAGGCCATCCACATGGGCGGATGCGGCTTCTGCACCGGTTTCGGCACCACGTTGCGGCAGGGGAAGGAGAAGCCCGGACCCTCGTAGCCGGGGTAGGGGTCCATCACCATCATGTTGGCGATCTGCTCGCCGGCCTCGATGGCCAGGGCGCGCTTTTCCTTGGCGGGAATGTGGAAGCCGCCCAGCTCCAGCCGCGTCGCGCCCTCGCCGATGCCGAACTCCAGCCGGCCCTTGCTGATGATGTCCAGCGTCGCCAGACCCTCGGCGGTGCGCGCCGGATGGTTGTAGTTGGGAATGACCTGGCGGATGCCGTGGCCGACGCGGATGGTCTTGGTCAGGGCCGCGCAGGCCGAAAGGAAGACCTCGGGCGCGGAGGAATGGGAGTATTCCTCGAGAAAGTGATGCTCGACCTCCCAGGCGTAGTCGTAGCCCAGCCTGTCGGCCAGCACGACCTGCTCCAGCGCCTGGTGGAACAGCCGGGCCTCGTCGCCCTCGTTCCAGGGCTTGGGCAGCTGGTGCTCGTAGAATATCCCGAAGCGCATCGCCGATCCCTCCGATGTCGCGGACTGAAGCCGCTTGCCGATCAGTTACGCGCACTATGAGCCGGCCCGCAATGCGTCGAGAGGCTCAGCTTTTCCTTGCCCGCGCGCGCTTGGTCGGTAGGGTCTGGGACCATGTCCGATGTCGCCACCGCCCCGAACCTGATCGAAGCCAGCCTGGAGATCGCCGCCGAGCGCTGCGAGGACCTGACGCCGGCGGTCTATCGCCGGCTGTTCGCCGAGCATCCGCAGATGGAGGCGCTGTTCATCCGCGACACCAACAACCTGGTGAAGGGCGAGATGCTGGCCAGGGTGATCGAGGCCATCCTCGACTTCGCCGGCGAGCGTCACTACGCCGCGACGCTGATCCAGTGCGAGGTGATCACCCACGCCGGCTACGACGTGCCGCCGGACATCTTCCGCCTGTTCTTTGGAACCGTGGCGGCGGAATTGCGCGAGGTGCTGGGAAAAGACTGGACGCCGCCGATCGACCAGGCCTGGCGTCGCCTGCTGGAGCAGCTCGATTTTTACGTGACGCACCCGGATCAGGCGCTTACCCAAAACACATCATCCCCCGCTGGAGCCGCATAGGCGGCGGAATGCGGGGGACCCATGAACACTCACGTTTCACGGTGATCATGGGTGGCCCGGATAAACCGGGCCATGACGAGCGGGCAGGCAGGTTGGGCTTGGCTAGCGATCCATTCCGGGTCAAAGATGACGAGGCCGTCAACTTCATAAGGGCGGGCCGACCGGGCGAGGAGACGAAGACCATGGATGACGCAGGCCAGGACATCCGGCGCGCGGCGCGCGAGCGGGCCTATCACATCCCGATCGAAGAGATCGAGGTCGCGGACGACGAGCTTTTCCGCACTGATACCCACTGGCCCTATTTCGAGCGGCTGCGGCGGGAAGACCCGGTCCACCACTCGGTGCACCCCGAGCACGGGCCCTATTGGTCGATCACCAAGTACAACGACATCCTGGCGATCGATTCCAACCACCAGGACTTCTCCTCCGAGCGGGCCATCACCATCGCCGATCCCGCCGATGACTTTCAGACCCCGATGTTCATCGCCATGGACCCGCCGAAGCACGACGCTCAACGCAAGACCGTGAGCCCGGCGCTGTCGCCGGCCAATCTGCAGAATATGGAGCCGCTGATCCGCCAACGCGCCGGCGACATCCTGGACAGCCTGCCCATCGGCGAGACCTTCGACTGGGTCGACAAGGTGTCCATCGAGCTGACCACCATGACGCTGGCGACCCTGTTCGACTTTCCGTTCGAGGACCGCCGCAAGCTGACCCGCTGGAGCGACGTGATCACCGCCCCGGAAGGCGCCCCCGGTTTCGGCAACGAGGAGGAGCGCCGCGCCGAACTGTTCGAATGCGTCGGCTATTTCACCAACCTGTGGAACCAGCGGATCAACGCCGAGCCGAAGGGCGACCTGATCTCGATGATGGCGCACAGCGAGGCGACGCGGCACATGGATCAGATGGAGTTTCTCGGGAACCTCATCCTCTTGATCGTCGGCGGCAACGACACCACCCGCAACACCATGACCGGCAGCGTGCTGGCGCTGAACCAGAACCCCGATCAGTACAAGAAGTTGATGGAAAACCCCGCCATCCTGCCCTCGATGGTGTCGGAGACCATCCGCTGGCAGACGCCGCTCGCCCACATGCGCCGCACCGCCATGCGCGACGTCGAGTTCGGCGGCAAATCCATCAAGGAAGGCGACAAGGTGGTCATGTGGTACGTCTCGGGCAACCGCGACGAAGAGGTGATCGCCAACCCTAACGCCTACATCATCGACCGCGAGCGTCCGCGCCAGCACGTCTCCTTCGGCTTCGGCATCCACCGCTGCGTCGGCAACCGCCTGGCCGAGCTGCAGCTGCGGGTGATCTGGGAAGAGATCATGAAGCGCTTCCCGGACATTCGGGTCATGGCCGAGCCGACACGGGTCGCCTCAAGCTTCATCAAGGGCTACGAGACCCTGCCGGTGATGATCCCGGCGCGGAACTGACACCAAGAAACCGGGAAACCAGCCGATGGCGACTTCACTCTACGACCTCAGCGTGGCCAGCTACCTGCAGACCCTTGGCGGGGTCGCGGGCTATCTTGAACGTGGCCTGGCCCATTTCGAGGAAAACAACACCGATCCGAACGAGATTCTCGAGACGCGGCTATATCCGGACATGTTGCCCTTCCGCTTCCAGATCAAATCCATCCAGCACCACTCGCTGGGCGCGATCGAGGGGATCAAAAAGGGCGTCTTTACCCCGCCGGGTTCGCTGCCCGAAGGCGGCTATGCCGAGATGCAGAAGTTCATCGCCGAGACCCGCGAGGCCTTGCAGGCGCTGACCCGCGAAGAGGTCGATGGCCTGGCGGGCAAGGACGTCGCCTTCCAGTTCGGCGAGCGCAAGATGCCGTTCGTGGCCGAAACCTTCGTCATGTCCTTCTCGCTGCCGAACTTCTATTTCCACGCGACAACCGCCTACGACATCCTGCGCAACAAGGGCGTGCCCCTGGGCAAGCGGGACTTCATGGGCCAGCTGCGGATGAAAGCGGCCTGAGCCCGCCGCAAGGCGGCCGGCCGGTCCTCGACCGGCTCGTCCTGGACGACCGCGCGGCCATCTACCTCCAGGCGCACCTCTCCGGCGTCAACGCCTTCTGCTCGCTCCTGCTCGAGCAGGTGACCGGCGACGCCGGCGAGATTTTCACGCTGGCGCCCCGGGGCACGCCGCGCGACCAGCTCTATCAGTTCGAGGCCGGTGGCCTGAGCGCCTCGCCGCTCTTGGAACAGGCGCATCTGCTGCGCCGGGGCGTCGAGGCCGCGCCCGGCGCGGTCTGCATCGTCGATGATTTCGATCTCACCTGGGGCGAGCCCGGCTCCGACGACGAGGCCAACGCATTCGGGGTGGATACCGAGGTCTATCGCCTGCTCACCGCCGAGGACGACGTGCTGGCCTTCGCCGAGGTGCTGTCGGCCACCCACGTGATCTGGCACGGCGTCGCCGCGGTCTGCGCCCACGCGCCGGAGATCGACGGGACCCAGACCGCCAGCCTGGACAGCCTGGCCGAGGCGGCCGAGAGCGTCAGCCTGCTGACCTGCGTCGCCTATGACGGCGAGGGTTTCGTGGGTTGGAAGCGCAGGACCTGATCAGGCCGGCACGGTCGCGAGGTCGCGCACCTTGGCCTCGGCCGCCGAGAAATAGACCACCCCGTCGCCCCAGTCGTAGGTCACGACATCGGCTGGCGGCCTGGCGTCCTCGCCACAGAGGAAGGCCAGTTCCCTGGCGGTCAGCATGCCCCAGCGGGCGAAGGCCTGGTCCGGCGTCGGATCGGGCCGCGGATCGGCCGTGGCGCCGGGCAGGGCGGCTTCCAGCCCGGCCACATAGTCTTCATACGGGACCCAGCCGGCCACGGTGTGCTCGCCGCCCGGGCCCTTGAAGATCACCGTCGGCAGGGCGTAGCGGTCGTGGCCTTCCGAATGCTTCAGCTCGCCGTTCATCGGGCCGTCGTGCTTGAGATGGCGCACATAGTCATTGGGCTCGCGCGTCTCGCTCCAGTCGGCCTTATAGGCGGCAGCGACCTCGGGCCGCTGCTGGTCGGCGCGCCAGCGGGCCTGGTCCAACCCGGCGACGCCCACCGTGGCGGCGGCGAATTCGTCGGGGGTCTGCGGCCCCAAGCCAAAGACGAAGATCTGCTCGCGAAACCGTCGCAGCACCCGATCGGCCACGTCCTGGCCTTGAAGTTCGGCGGCCTTCACCGCCGCGCCCAGGGGATCGGTGGATTGCAGCATCAGCCGCATCGGGTGCGGATAGGGCATGCCGGTCAGCGCCCAGACCCGCTTCCAATAGGCCTGCATCGGAACCGCCGCCCCGACCCGGTCCCAGTCGGCCCGACCTGACGACTTGGCCGCATCGCCCACCAGGCCGCCCATCACCTTGCGCCAGGTCAGATGCTGCCCGTAACGCCAGTCCAGCCGCCTGAGCAACGGCTCGGCGCCCCAGGCCGTCGAGCAGACGGCGTCGGTAT
>CALAEG010000179.1 GCA_937890965.1 uncultured Caulobacteraceae bacterium
ACGATCTGAAGTGTTCTAACTGCCATCTGGACGCGGGTCGCCGGGCCAACGCCGGGCCGCTCTGGGCCGCCTACGGACTCTACCCCCAGTACCGGGCCAAGAACGGCCATGTGAACACGTTCGCCGAGCGGCTGCAGGAGTGCTTCCGATACAGCATGAACGGCCGGCCTCCGGCGCTGGGCGATCCGGTCCTTGTGTCGCTGGAAAGCTACGCCGCGTTCCTGGCCAAGGGAGCGCCAATGGGCGTCAAGCTGCCCGGGCATGGCTACCTGCGGCTTCCGGCGCCGGGCCTGACACCGGACTACGTCCGGGGCCAGGACGTCTACGCCGCCAATTGCAAGATGTGCCATGGCGTGAACGGCGCCGGCCAGAGAGCCGGCGACTCGACGGTGGTTCCGCCACCATGGGGCGACCGCTCCTTCAACTGGGGCGCCGGCATGGCCGAAATCGACAAAGCGGCGGGCTTCATCAAGGCCAACATGCCGCTCGGCCAGAGCGGCAAGCTGACCGACCAGCAGGCCTGGGATGTGGCGGCCTACATCGACGGCAAGCCGCGACCCCAGGATCCGCGCTTCACCGGCTCGGTCGCCCAGACCCGGCGAAAGTTTCACGACAGCCCGTGGTCGCTCTATGGGCTGACCGTGAACGGGGTACTCTTGGGTGGAGACGGACCACCAAAGGTCAGCGCGCGGGCCGGTCGCTCAACCGGCCCGCGGCCGTAGGACAGCCGAAGGGATGCGTTTGTCTTGGAGCTAAGGTGCTCTCACCGCCTCCATGAATCGGCGACGATTTTTTCGGGCTGGCCGTCCGTAGAAATGAGATGAGCGGGAGGGATGAAGTCGCCATGCCCGAACTCAGCGCCGCGTGTGGAGAGCCGCAATGAGCCAATTGACCTTTGATGCCGCGGGCGCCAGGGCGCTCGAAGCGATCTATCTGACGCCGGATGTCATCGCCCAGCGAGCCCGGGTGATCGATCTCTTGGCGGCCCAGCCTGGCGAACGCGTGCTGGATGTCGGGGTGGGGCCAGGTCTTCTGGCCTATGACATTGCGCGTCTGGTCGGCGAGACGGGGCAACTGGTGGGGCTCGATCTTTCCGCGGCCATGGTCGCCGCGGCCGCGGAGCGCCTAGCCGACCTTCCGCAGGCGCAGGTGAGGGAAGGCGACGCCGTCCGGCTGGATCTCGCGGACGGGTCCTTTGATGCGGTCGTTTCCACCCAGGTCTACGAGTATGTTGCCGACATGCCGCGGGCGCTTGGAGAACTCCACAGAGTCCTCCGGTCAGGCGGCCGGGCGCTGATCCTCGACACCGATTGGCGCAGCCTGGTCTGGCATTCGTCCGATCAGGCCCGCATGGACCGGGTCCTCGCATGCTGGGATGCCCATCTGGCCGATCCCCATCTCCCGGCGCGTTTGGGGCCGCTGCTCCGAGCCGCGGGCTTTGAGGTGCGGCGAGCCGAGATCTTGCCCATGTTCTCGCCGCGATGGCAGCCGGTGAGCTACGCTGGCGGCATGATGCGCACGATCCACAACTTCGTCCGTGGCAACGGGGCGCGTTTCGACCTGAGCGCGGACGAGATCGAGGCCTGGCGCGCCGACCAGCAGGCGCTGATTGAACGAGGCGAGTACTTCTTCAGCGTCAATCGATATGCTTTTCTGGCCACGCGATGATCTGTGCACCGCGCTGTCGCCGAGACATGGACCTTCTATCCAAGCCCACTCAGCCAGATCGGGGACCGCCGTGACTTCATTCTACGATCGACACATCATGCCGCGCCTGATCGCGTGCGCCTGCGCCTCGCCGGCGATCATGAAGCAGCGCGCCAAGATCGTGCCCCGTGCAGAGGGGCGCGTGCTCGAGTTGGGGATAGGAGGGGGACTGAATCTCGCTTTCTACGACCCGTCCAAGGTCAGCGCAGTGCTTGGCGTCGATCCCTCCGCGGCGCTCAGGGCCCGGGCCGAGGCCGCGCCGAGACCGCAAGGGCTTGACGTCCAGGTGGCGGAGGGAACCGCCGAGGCACTGCCGTTCGAGACCGCGTCGTTCGACACGGTGGTCTGCACGTTTACCCTGTGCTCGGTGCATGCGCCGGCGGCGGCGCTGGCGGAGGCGAGGCGGGTGCTGAAGCCCGGGGGACGCCTCCTGTTCTGCGAGCACGGGCTGGCGCCGGACATCGACGTGGCGCGCTGGCAGCGACGGATTGAGCCGATCTGGAAGCCGATCGCCGGCGGCTGTCACCTGACGCGTCCGATAGGTTCGGCGATCGAGCGCAGCGGATTCACAATCCAAAACCTTGAAACGATGTACCTGCCCAAGGCGCCTCGCATCCTTGGCTGGAATGAGTGGGGCGCCGCGACCCCCAGCTAGGTTATTTCAACTCATCGCCCGAGGTGATCCGTCTGGTGGTGATGATGTACGTGAAGTACCCGCTGTCGCTGCGGAACGTCGAGGACCTGCTGGCCGAGCGCGGCATCGACATCAGCTACGAGACGGTGCGCTATCGACCCAGCTTACCTAGGGTCCCGGTTCAGTGCTGGCTCATAAGCCAGACGATAGCCATGGCGGCGACCGCAA
>CALAEG010000180.1 GCA_937890965.1 uncultured Caulobacteraceae bacterium
GGTGCGCGGCGTCACCTCCAACGGCATGCTCTGTTCGGCCGCCGAACTGGAGATCGCCGAGGACGCCGACGGGATCCTCGAACTGGCCGATGGCCTGGCCGTGGGATCGAGCGCGGCCGAGGCGCTCGGCCTGGAGGCGGTGATCGATTTCGAGGTGACGCCGAACCGGCCCGACTGGCTGGGCGTCGCCGGCATCGCGCGGGACCTCTCCGCCACCGGCATCGGCAGGCTGAAAGACCTGTCGGTCGCGCCGATCGCGGGCTCGTTCCCCTGCCCGGTCGACATCCGGCTGGACGGCTCCGACGCCTGCCCGGTCTTCGCCGGCCGGCTGATCCGCTGCGTCAAGAACGGGCCGTCGCCGGCCTGGCTGCAGGCGCGGTTGCGCGCCATTGGTCTCCGCCCGATCAGCGCCCTTGTGGACGTCACTAACCTCATTTCCTACGACCGCGCTCGGCCGCTGCACGTCTATGACGCGGCCAAGGTCGTCGGCGGTTTCATCGAGGCGCGGCTGGGGCGCGAAGGCGAGAGCCTCACCGCCCTCGACGGCCAGACCTATGCGGTCAGCCCGGAGATGTGCGTCATCGCCGACGGCTCCGGCGCCATCGGCCTCGGCGGCGTCATGGGCGGTTCGTCCACCGGCTGTTCGGAGACCACCACGGAGGTCTTCGTCGAGAGCGCCTGGTTCGACCCCATCCGCACCGCCCAGACTGGCCGCGCCACCGGCATCGCCTCCGACGCCCAGTACCGCTTCGCCCGCGGCGTCGATCCGGGCTTCGTGGTTCCGGGCCTGGAGCTGGCGACCAAACTGATCCTCGAGCTGTGCGGCGGCCAGGCCTCCGAGGTGCGTGTCGCCGGCGAGGTCCCGGCGCCCGTGCCGCCCGTCGAATTCGACCCGGCCTATGTCGCCAAGCTGTCCGGCCTGACCATCGCCCCGGACCGGTCGCTGGAAATCCTGACCAAGCTCGGCTTTGTCGTCACCGGCCTGGGCAAGGCCCTGACCGTGCAGCCGCCGACCTGGCGGCGCGACGTCGAGGGCAAGGCCGACCTGGTCGAGGAGGTCGCCCGCATCGCCGGCTATGACAAGCTGCCGGCCACCCCCCTTCCCGAACTGGCCGCATCCCCCGGCGGCGTGCTGACCACCCGCCAGGGCCGCGCCGTCACCGCCCGCCGCGCCCTGGCCGCCCTGGGCTATGCCGAGGCCGTCACCTGGTCGTTCATGGACCACGGCCTCGCCGAGCGGTTCGGCGGCGGCCAGGCCGCGCTGATCCTGGCCGACCCGATCGCCGCCGACCTGGACTGCATGCGGCCCTCCATCCTGCCCAATCTGATCCAGGCGGCGGCGCGCAACGCCAACCGCGGCTTCGCCGACGTCGCCCTGTTCGAGATCGGGCCGATCTTCGCCGGCGACCGACCGCAGGACCAGCGCACCGCCATCACCGCCGTGCTGACCCCGCATCCGCCCAAGCGCTGGGATGGCCAGAAAAGCGATGATCTGTTCGCGTTGAAGGCTGACCTGATGAGCCTGCTGGATCAGCTTGGCGCACCGGTGGCCTCGCTGCAGGTCGCGCAGGGCTCAGCGGCGGCCTGGTGGCATCCCGGCCGCTCGGCCCGGCTGCAGCTCGGCCCCAAGGCGGTGCTGGCCGAGTTCGGCGCTCTGCATCCGGCGGCGCTGGCCGCCCTGGACGCGGAGGGACCTATCTTTGGCTTCGAGATCTGGCTGGAGGCGGTGCCGGAGCCGAAGCGCAAGGCGATCAAGACCCGCGCGGCGCTCACCCTGTCGCCCTTCATGCCGCTCCGCCGCGACTTCGCCTTCGTGGTCGGCGCCAACGTCACCGCCGCCGACCTGGTCCGCGCCGTCCAGGGCGCCGACAAGGCCCTGATCGACCGCGTCTGGGTGTTCGACGTCTATACCGGCGAGGGCGTGCCGGCGGGTGCGAAGTCGCTGGCCCTGGAAGTCACCATCCAGCCCACCGACCACACCCTGACCGAGCTCGAGATCGAAGCCCTCTCATCCCGCGTCATCGCGGCGGCGGAAAAGGCGGTCGGGGCGAAGCTGCGGGCTTAGAGCCCTCTCCCCCGCTCTTCGCGGGGGAGAGGGTGGGGTGAGGGGGTCGCGCCGCCGCCGCTGACCATGCGGAAATGCCCGTCGCGCAAAGACCCCTCACCCTCCCCTCTCCCCGCAAGCGGGGCGAGGGTGCTTGACCGTCGACGCGTCAGCTCTGCAGGATCGCTCCCAAAGGAGTCCATCCATGGAAATCAACGGCGTCGCGCACACCTTCATCACCGCCGGCGATTTCGCCGCGGCGCGGGGCTTCTACGGCCAGCTGCTGCCGTTCCTGGGCCTGACCTGCGTCGCCGACACCGACCGCACCTACTATTGCGTCGGCGGGCGCACCGCGTTCGGCATCCAGGCGCCGCCGGCCGCCCATGCCGGAGAACGCTTCGAGCAGGGCGTGG
This sequence comes from uncultured Caulobacteraceae bacterium, assembly GCA_937890965.1. Taxonomy (GTDB): domain Bacteria; phylum Pseudomonadota; class Alphaproteobacteria; order Caulobacterales; family Caulobacteraceae; genus Poindextera. The sequence continues at coordinate 2,458 of CALAEG010000180.1, forward strand.
TCGGGCTGCACCACATCTGCTTCCGCGCCCGTAGCCGAGACGACGTCGACGAGGTCCACGCCTTCCTGGTCGGGATCGGCGCGCACATCGTCCACGGGCCCCGGGACGACGCCTACGCCCCCGGCTACTACTCGATCCTGTTCGAGGATCCCGACGGCGTGCGGCTGGAGATCAACCACGTGCCCGGCCGCGGCCTGCTCACCGAGGGCGGGCCGAACACGGTCGGACAGTCGCTCGATCCCTAGAAGGGCAGGATGTGGCGTTCGCGGCTATAGGCCAGGTAGCCCAGATTGGCGCCCAGCCGTAAGCCGACGCCGGCGCGGATGGGGGCCAGCGTAATGTCCTCCGCCCGCTGATAATTCACCCCCAGGCCGCCGATGAAATAGGCCGAGCCTTCGACGCCGGGGAAGCGGCGATAGATCATGTCCGGGAACTGCAGATTATAGCAGAGGGTGAAGACGCGGCTGGCATTGCCGCCAACGTCGAAGCCGATCGACGGGCCCTGCCAATAGACCTCCTGGCGCGGACGGTCCTTCATGTAGAGCAGGCCCTTGCCATAGCGCAGGCCGAAGGCGAAGGCGCCGGACGCCTCCTGGCCGGCGATGT
>CALAEG010000181.1 GCA_937890965.1 uncultured Caulobacteraceae bacterium
GGCGGCGCCGGACGACGAATCCGCCGGAGCCGCCGAGGCCGCCGCCGAGGAGTCAGCCGGCGCCGCCGATGCCGCCGCCGCGGCGGAATCCGCCGGGGCCGCAGATTGGGCGAAGGCCGGCGCGCTCGCCAGCAGCGCCATTGCGCCGATCAGGGCGATGATGGGGGTCTTCAGTTTGTTGGGCATCTGTCGCCAATTCCTGCCTGGTCTAACGCGTTAGGACCTAAGGGATCGTCGCGCGGGAAGCGCGTCCCCATTGAAAAACCTTTAGCCGAAACCAGATCGCACCCGACCGGACTTCAGCGCCGCTGTCCGCGTCCGTCGAAACGGTCGCGGGACCTTTCCGATCCCACCGGACCCGAAAGTGTTACCGCGATGTTAGACTTGCGGCAGGCGTCCTTTGGCAACCCCTTTTTGCATCGTCAAGGGCGAAGAGAGCCTAGGCCGCGGCGCCGAAACAGGCTGATCAACAGTTATATTGCGCCGCACAAGCCCAGCATTGTTGAAGCTGTTCGCTATTTTCACGCGACCGACGAAAGTCTATGCTGCGCTGCAATATAGACTGTTATGTGATGACGCTTCGGTGTCGGACGCTGTGGCCGGGTCGGCGGTGGGCTCGGCGAAAGGTGGCGGGGCCTTAAGCCCGCGCGGCCGGAGCGGCGAAGGCGCGATGGTGCCTGGGGGCGGATTCGAACCACCGACACGCGGATTTTCAGTCCGCTGCTCTACCAACTGAGCTACCCAGGCCCAAGGGCCGGCGACCCCTGATTTCATCAGTCCTGTCGCGGGAGCGCCGTCTATAGGGGAGGCCCCCAAGGCTGTCCAGCGAACCGGCGCTCAGGCGCTTAGTCCTCCTGCGCCGGCGGCACGTCCTCTTCCTCTTCGACCGGCGCGCCGGGGATCGCGTAGGCCCCGGTGAACCAACGCGCCAGGTCCACGTCGGCGCAGCGCTTCGAGCAGAACGGCCGGAATTTCGGCTCGGCCGGTCGTTTGCAGATCGGACAGAGGACGGCGGTCATTGGCGATAGCCCAACCCTTCGAGCAGGCATGCGGTTTCATAAAGCGGCAAACCAACCACGCCGGAGTATGAGCCGGAAAGGCTGGACACGAACCCCCCTGCCCGGCCCTGGATGGCATAGGCGCCGGCCTTGTCGCGCCACTCGTCGCCGGCGAGATAGGCGGCGATCTCGCTTACGGTCAGCCGCTTGAATATCAGCCGGTTCTCGCTCAGCCGCGCGGCGGCGCGGCCGTCCGGCGCGATCAGACAGACCGCGCTCAGCACCCGGTGGGCGCGCCCGGAGATCAGGGTGAGGAATTTCCGCGCCTGCGCCTCGTCCGCCGCCTTGCCCAGCATGCGACGACCGACGGCGACGATCGTATCGGCCGCCAGGACAAAGGCGTCGGGATGTCGCTCGCGCGCGGCCTCAGCCTTCGCGCGCGCCAGCCGCGCGGCGGCAAGCCGCGGCGTCTCGTCCTTGAGCGGCGTCTCGTCGATGTCGGAAGGGTCGATCTGGTCGGGCTCAATGCCGATCTGGCGGAGCAGAGCCAGGCGCCGTGGGCTGGCGCTCGCCAGCACGAGCGGGGGTCGGCTGGTCAGAGCTATTTGAACCGGTAGGTGATGCGGCCCTTGGTCAGATCATAGGGCGTCATCTCGACCAGGACCTTGTCGCCAGCCAGCACCCGGATGCGGTTCTTGCGCATCTTGCCGGCGGTGTGGGCGATGATTTCATGCTCGTTGTCGAGCTTTACGCGGAAGGTCGCGTTGGGCAGGAGTTCGCTCACCGTGCCCGGAAATTCCAACAGTTCTTCTTTCGCCATACGGCCTCTCTGACTCGCGCGCCTATAATAAGACGGCCCGCGCCGGCCAGTGCCGGTGCGCGAGCCGTACTTCGGCTTGCAGTATAACGCATTCAGCCGCCAAAGGTCGATGGCTTGCCGAAACGCTCCAGGATGCGCGCGCGCAGGTCGTCGCGGACGCCGCGATAGGCGTCGAGCACCGCCTCGCGCGAGCCGGTGGCCAGGGGCGGATCGAAGGTCGGCCAGTACTCGATGTCGACCGCCGCCCCGCGGGTCATCTCGACGGCCCGGTGCTGCGCCTCGGGCGTCAGTGAGATGACCAGGTCAAAGCCGCCGGCGTCCAGGTCGTCGAAACTCTTGGCGTGGTGGCGGCTCAGGTCCGCGCCGATCTCCTCCATCACCGCAACGGCGAAGGGATCGAGTTCCCCGGTTGGGGTCAGGCCGCAGCTGTCGAAATAGGCCTGGGTGCCATAGATCAGCTTCATCAGCCCCTCGGCCATTGGCGAGCGGACGCGGTTCAGGTTGCAGGCGAACAACACCGCCTGGGGAAGTCGCAGCTCAGCCACCGCCTAGACCCTTTCTGGTTCAGATGGGCCCATCTGAACCAGACCAAAAGGGTCTAGAATCATAAGTTTAGGGCATGTTCGAGCGGCGAAACCGCCTACACTTTCGCCTAACATGCCCTAGCCTCGCCAATGCAGGGCGCAGACCAGGGTGAAGAGCCGCCTGGCGGTGTCGAGGTCGGTCTCGACCTTGCCGGCCAGCCGGGCGCGCAACAGGGCCGAGCCTTCGTCGTGCAGGCTGCGGCGGCCCATGTCCAGGGCCTCGATCTGTGCCGGCGTGGCGTTGCGGATGGCGTCGTAATAGCTCTCGCAGACCAGGAAATAGTCCTTGATCAGGCTGCGGAAGGGCGAAAGCGACAAGAGGTGCCGGTGCTGGTAGTCGGGCCCGACGATGTCGAGCGCCAGGCGGTTGTCGATCAGCGCGATGGTCAGGGCGTAGGGCCCGCCGTCGGCGCCGGCCGGCTCGAAATAGTTGGCCTCGAGCAAATCGAAGATGGCGACCTGCCGCTCATGCTCCTGGTCGCGCGAAACCGAGGCCAGCGACGCCTCGTCGAGGACCACGCTCTGCAGTCGCTGCTTGGATCGGTCGTCGGTCATCGAACGCCGTGGGCCGAAGCCGGGCGCCGTTCGCCCGAGCCTGAGGGGTGCTTTAGTGCAAGAGCGCCTGCTTCGTCATCCCGCGCGCGGCTTAAGGCCGCCGATTGAGCCGGACCGTGGCCGATCGGGCATGGGCGGGCAGGCCCTCGGCCTCGGCCAAGGCCACCGTGGCCGGCGCCAGACGGGTGAAGGCCTCGGCGTCGCACCTGATGATCGAGGTGCGCTTCAGGAAGTCGAAAACGGACAGACCGGACGAAAACCGCGCCGCGCGGCTGGTCGGCAGCACGTGGTTGGAGCCGGCGACGTAGTCGCCAATGGCCTCCGGCGCATACCGGCCGAGAAAAATCGCCCCGGCGTGGCGGATGCGGGCGGCGAGCGGCTCGGGGTCGGCCAGGGCCAGTTCGACGTGCTCGGGCGCGATCTGGTTGACCAGGCCCGCGGCGGCATCGAGGCTGGCGATGACCACCGCGCCGTGGTCGCGCCAGGAGGCGCTGGCGGTCTCGGCGGTGGCGAGGGTGGAAAGCTGGCTCTGGATGGCCGCCTCGACGCGGGTCGCGAAGGCGGCGTCGTCGGTGATCAGGATGGATTGGGCGTCGGGATCGTGTTCAGCCTGGGAGAGCAGGTCGGCGGCGATCCAGTCCGGGTCGTTCTGGCCGTCGGCGACCACGACGATCTCCGATGGGCCGGCCAGGGCGTCGATGCCGACAATGCCGTAGAGCCGGCGCTTGGCGGCGGTGACATAGGCGTTGCCGGGCCCGACGATCTTGTCGACCGGCGCAATCGGCCCGGCGCCATAGGCCAGGGCCGCGCAGGCCTGGGCGCCGCCCACCCGCCAGATCTCGCTGACCCCCGCCTCCTTCGCCGCCGCCAGCACCGCCGGCTCCAGCCGTCCCGGTGGCGTCACCATGGCGATGCGCTCGACGCCCGCCACGCTGGCGGGGACGGCGTTCATCAGCACGGTGGAGGGATAGGCGGCCCGGCCGCCGGGCACATAGACCCCGACCGCCTCCAGCGCCGTCCAGCGCCAGCCGAGCTCGACGCCGGCCTCATCGGTGAACCGGGCGTCGGCCGGGCGCTGGCGTTCGTGATAGGCGCGGATGCGGGCCGCGGCGAAGGCGATGGCCTCCCGCACCTCGACCGCGCACTCGGCGGCGCCGGCCGCGATCTCATCGGGCGTGACGTGGATGGACTCCTCGTCCAGCTCGATTCCGTCGAACCGGCGGGCATAGTCGAGCAGGGCGCGCAGGCCCTCCACCCTCACCCGCTCGATGATCTCGGCGACGGCGGCGTCGACCTCGGCCGGCGACCCGCGCGGCTCATCGAGAAAGGCCGCGAAGTCGGCGTCGAAACCAGGGTCCTGGGCATTGAAGCGGCGCATGGCGTCTAGATGCGGGCTTAGCGCCCGGACTCAAGCGTTTTGTGCCGAATCCACATGAAGTTGAAGCTCACCCCTCGTGCGTCGGGGCGTGCTTGGTCGGCCAGGGGTCGGAGAGGTCGGCCATGACCACGTCGATGCATTCGACCTCGAGATGGAAATCGCCGCCGCCGGCGAAGTGGAGCTGGACGCCGCCGCCTGGCGCCTCGCCGGGCTCGAAATCGACCGCCAGCAGCTCGACGATGGCGTCGGGCTGGTCGCGCTTCAGGTTGCGCGCCTTGACGGCCAGGACCGAGCCGAACTGCAGGGCCGTGCGCACCCGCTGGGCGGTCGGTGCGTCGGTCTCCCAGCGGAAGCGGTTGAGCACCATGGTCAGCCGCCGCTCCACCGCCTCATAGGTGATGTCGCCGATCTGGCCGACGGCGTCCTGCAGCGCGGCCGAGATCACGCCCAGGTCGTCGGCGTCCTCGGCGAGCAGTCGGAGCGGCGCTGGCGTCTCGGACATCGACTTCGCGCCTCAGTCCGCGCTGTCGCTCAGGCGGCGCACGCGCGCCCCGCAGGCGCCCAGCTTCTCCTCCAGCCGCTCGAAGCCGCGGTCGAGGTGATAGACCCGGTTGACCACCGTCTCGCCGCGCGCCGCCAGGCCGGCGATCACCAGGCTGACCGAGGCGCGCAGGTCGGTGGCCATGACTTGCGCGCCTTCCAGCGTCTCGACCCCGCGCACCCGGGCTTCGCCGCCCTGGACGGTGATGTCGGCCCCCAGCCGGGACAGCTCCGAGACGTGCATGAAGCGGTTTTCGAAGATGGTCTCGCGGATCACGCTCTCGCCCTGCGCCATCGTCATCAGCGCCATGAACTGGGCCTGCACATCGGTGGCGAGGCCCGGATAGGGATCGGTCTCGATATCCACGGCCCTTAAGCGCGCGCCGTTGCGCTTGATCGTCACCCCGTCATTGGCGTGGATCACCTCCGCCCCGGCCTGTTCGATCCGGTCGAGCAGAGCCTGAATGAAGTCGCCGCGGGTGTGGGTCAGCCGCACCTCGCCGCCGGCCATGGCCGCGGCCACCGCATAGGTGCCGGTCTCGATCCGGTCGGGCATGACGGCATGGGTGGCCCCATGCAGCTTGGAGACCCCGGTGATGGTGATGGTCGCGGTCCCGGCGCCCTCCACCAGCGCGCCCATGGCGTTCAGGCATTGGGCCAGGTCTTCCAGCTCAGGCTCGCGGGCGGCGTTGTTCAGCACCGTCACCCCCTCGGCCAGCACCGCGGCCAGCATGGCGTGCTCGGTTGCGCCGACCGAGGAGATGGGAAAGTCGATCTCCGCCCCCTTCAGGCCGCGCGGCGCCTGGGCATAGACATAGCCCTCGTGCAGGTCGATGTGGGCGCCCAGCGTCTCCAGCGCCTTCAGATGCAGGTCGACGGGCCGGGCCCCGATGGCGCAGCCGCCGGGCAGGCTGACCTTGGCGTGGCCGGTGCGCGCGAGCAGCGGCCCCAGCACGTTGAATGAGGCGCGCATCTGGCGGACCAGGTCGTAGGGCGCGAACGCGCTGGTCACTTCGGGGGCGTGCAGCACCGTCTCGGGGCCCGCCACGCCGTCGCGCTCGTCGACATCGACGCCCAGCCGGCGCAGCAACTGGCCAAGGAAGCGCGTATCGGCCAGCCGCGGCATGTTGGTGAGTCGCAACGGCTCGTCGGTCAAAAGGCTCGCGGTCATCAGCTTGATGGCGGAGTTTTTCGCGCCGCTGATGGCGATTTCGCCTTCCAGCCGCGCGCCGCCGGTGATCGCGATACGGTCCATGACGCCCCTTTTCGGGCTCGCGGCTGACGCTGCGCGAGCGGCTCGTTCGAGCCCGCTTCTATACCACGTCCAAGCCGGCGCAAGCGGCGCGCTATCTAGTTGGATTCAGGCGAAGTCTTCGGCGGCGCCGGCGCCTTGCGGCGCTTGAGATTCGCTCTAAGCGCCTTGGCCAGCCGCACCTCGCGGTCGGTGGGCGGCTTGGGCGCTTTCGGCGGCTTGGCGCGATCGTCCATGGCCAAGGGCTAGCCAAAGGGGTGCGCGCGTCAAGCCGCTTGACCCGGGCGGGCCTGACGGTGCGACGTACGCTGGCATGAGAGTTTCACCGATGAGCGCGCCAGACCATGGCCGGTGAGCGGCGTCCGTCGGCGCGCGGCCTGCGTGGCCCGAACGCGACGCGTCGGCTGGCGACGCGGGAAAAAATCTTGGCCGCCGCCGTGCAATCCCTGAGCGAGGCCGGCTACGCCCAGACCAGCACGGTCCGTGTCGCGGCCCTGGCGCGGGTGGCGCGAGGCTCGCTGCTGCACCAGTTCCCCACCCGCATCGACCTGATCCTGGCCGTCGCCGACTATGCCGCCAGCGCGCAGGGCGATTTCCTGCGCGAGGGCCTGGCGCCCGTGCCGGCCGGCCGCGAACGCTATCTCGCTTCCATCGACGTCACCTGGGCGGCCTTTCAGCAGCCGGAATCTCGCGCCCTGCTCGAGATCATCGTCGCCGCCCGCTACGACCCGGAACTGGCGGCGCGCATCCCCGATTTCGCCCAGCGCTTCGGGGCCGGCGTCAGCAGAGGCGCCCATCGCTTCGCCGAGGCCAGCGGCCTGCGCGACGACAATGGCGAGGCGGCGGCCGAACGGCGGCTGATCCTTGTCGCGCTGCGCGGTCTGGCCGTCGAGACCATGCTCAACGGCGGCGGCGGCGATCCGCACGCCGTGCTCGCCCTGCTCAAGCGCATCCGGGCCGACTTCTATGACGACCACCTGGCCGACGGCGGTCTGTAGTCAATTGGATGGGGAAACGTGGTGCCGTCGGACAGGATTGAACTGTCGACCTCAGCCTTACCAAGGATGCGCTCTACCACTGAGCTACGACGGCGTTCCACGTAGGGTGGGAGCGCGGGGTGTTAGCGGACTGGCGCTCCAGTGTGAAGCGTAAAACCATTTTACGACCCCCTGGCTGGTGTCGCAGGCGCCGCCCCAGACCCCCGCGCTTCGCCGTCTTTTCCCTGACCTGTCCCTGGCCTAGTCTGCGCCGACCGCGGGGGGAGCATGAGCATGTTGATCGGGACCGAACGACTGACCGGGCGCAAGGATGGCGCGATCGGCTGGATGACCTTCAACAATCCGCTCAGGCGCAACGCCGTCTCAGTGGATATGTGGCAGGCCATTCCCGAGGTCCTGGCGGCGTTCGAGGCCGATCCGGATATCCGGGTGATCGTCTTCACCGGCGCGGGCGACAAGGCCTTCGTCTCCGGAGCCGACATCTCGCAGTTCGCCGAGCAGCGCGCCGATCGCGAGGCCAACGAAATCTACAGCACCCATAGCGCCAATGCGAACCGGGCCATGGTGCGGCTGACCAAGCCGTCCATCGCCATGATCCGCGGCTATTGCATCGGCGGCGGCATGGCGGTGGCCCTGACCTGCGACATGCGCATCTGTTCCGAGGATGCACGGTTCGGCATTCCGGCGGCGCGACTGGGACTGGGCTATGGCTTCGACGGCATCAAGACCCTGGCCGACCTGGTCGGGCCGTCCTACGCCAAGGAGATCCTGTTCACCGCCCGCCAGTTCGACGCCCACGAGGCGCTGCGCATCGGCCTGGTCAACAAGGTGACCCCGGCCGGCGATCTGGAGGCGGCCGTGCGCGACTACGCCGCCATGATCGGCCAGAACGCGCCCCTGACCGTCAGGGCGGCCAAGATGGCGGTGCGCGAGGCGATGAAGGACCCGGAACGGCGCCAACTCGACGAGGTCGGCAAAGCCGTCGACGCCTGTTTCCAGAGCGACGACTACGCCGAGGGCCGCAAGGCGTTCATGGAAAAGCGCAGCCCGGTGTTCCAGGGGAAGTAAGGCCGCGCGGCGTTACACCGCCCCGCTCTCCCGCATGGCCGCGATCTCGTCCTCGCGGTAGCCCACCGAGGCCAGCACCGCGTCGGTGTCTTCCGGCGTCAGGGGCGCGACGCAGCGGATGGTCTTGTCGACGCCGCTGAGGTTCAGGGGCGAGGCGACCATGTGGGTGGGGCCGAGGCGCGGATGGTCGACAGCCGCGGCCATGCCCAGATGCTTGACCTGCGGGTCGGCGAAGGCCTGGTCGATGCTGTAGATCGGGCCGCAGGGGATGCCGGCGCCTTCGAGCAGCTCGACCCAGTGGGCGCTGGGCTTTTGCACCGTGTCCTCGGCGATCGCGGCGTTGATGTCGGCCCGGGCCCGCGAGCGACGGCCGGAGGAGCGCCAGTCGGCGTTTTCCAGCCAGTCGAGGTGGCCCATGGCCTCGCACAGCCGCCGCCACTGTTTCGGCGTCGAGGCGGCGATGTTGATATAGCCGTCGGCGGTCGGATAGGCGCTGGAGGGCGCGATGGTCGGATGATTGTTGCCCGACTGGCCGGCCACCTCGCCGGCCATCAGCCAGCGCGCGGCCTGGAAATCCAGCATGAAGAGCTGGCTCTCCAAGAGCGAGGTGTGGACGTACCGGCCCTCGCCGGTTCGCTCGCGCTGGAAGAGCGCCATCATGATCCCCAGCGCCAGCAGGGTGCCGGCCGTCATGTCGGAGACGGCGATGCCGACGCGCATGGGACCGCGCCCGGGCTCGCCGGTGATCGACATCAGCCCACCCATGCCCTGGGCGATCTGGTCGACCCCGGCCCGCTTGCCATAGGGCCCGTCCTGGCCGAAGCCGCTGATCGAGCCATAGACCAGGCGCGGATTGATCGGTTTCAGGTCGTTATAGGAAACCTTCAGCCGGTGCTTCACGTCCGGCCGCATGTTTTCCACCACCACATCGGCCTTGCGCACCAGGCGCAGGAAGGCGGCGTGGCCCGCCTCCGACTTCAGGTTGAGGCTGATGACGCGCTTGTTGCGATGCAGGTTCTGGTAGTCGAAGCCGTCGCGCGACCCGGTCAGGTCCTCGGGGCCAGCCGGCGGCTGCACGGCGATGACGTCGGCGCCCCAGTCGGCCATGTGCCGCACGCAGGTCGGTCCCGCCCGCGCCAAGGTCAGGTCCAGCACCATCAGGCCGGCAAGCGGCTTGTCCTCGACGCGCATGGCTCGTCTCCCCGCCGATACCCAATCCCGGAGACGCGGCTTTCGTCAACCCTGCCTCGCAAGGCGTGGCGGCCGGCTTGACGGGCGCGCCTGACCGGCCAAGGCTGTGCGCCATGCCGATCCGAAAACCCATCCTCGCCCTGCTCGCCGCCAGCCTCGGCCTGGCGCCCACGGCGGCCGCCCGGGCGCAGCCGGTGGTCGTCGAGCTGTTCCAGAGCCAGGGCTGCTCGTCCTGCCCGCCGGCGGACGCCAATCTGAACGCCATCGCCGATCGGCCGGACGTGCTGGCGCTCAGCTTCGCGGTCACCTACTGGGACAATCTCGGCTGGAGGGACACCTTCGCCAGCCCGCAATTCACCGCGCGCCAATACGCCTACGCCCGCGGCCTGCGCCATCCGAACGTCGCCACGCCGCAGATCGTCATCAATGGGCGCCACGACCTGGTCGGCACCGACCGGCGCGAACTAGACGCGGCCATCAACGCGGCCGGCCAACCGGCTGGGGCCGCGCTGGCGATCGCCGGCGGCTCGGTGTCGATCGCCGCGGGCTCGGCCCCGGCCCGGGGCGCCGATGTCTGGCTGGTGCGCTACGATCCGCGTGTGCAGCTGGTGGCCATCCGGCGCGGCGAGAACGGTGGAAAGACCCTGCCCCACCGCGATATCGTGCGCCAGTTCGTGCGCCTTGGCGGCTGGTTCGGCGCGGCGCGCAGCTTTCCGCTGCCCCACGGCGGCGGCCCCGGTCTGAAGAGCGCCATCCTGGTCCAGACCGCCGACGGCGGCCCGATCCTGGCCGCGGCCAAGCTTTAGACTGCCGCGACGCCGCGGGTTTCGCGCAGTGCGCTCAGTTTCCAGCAAAATGCCTGGGTCCCCACCTTCGCGGGGATGAGCGGGGAGATGGAGCCAACCGGCTCTATGCGGCTCTCACCTGGTCGCTCTCTGCAACAGTTCGATCAGTTCCCCCGCCTTCTGGCGTTGCTCGCCGGCGTCGCCACCGACGATGGCGCTCTCGATGCAGTGGCTGAGGTGGCCCTTCAAAAGCTCGGTCTCCACGCGCACCAGCGCCGCCCGCGCCGCCTGCAGCTGGGTCAGGATGTCGATGCAGTAGCGCTCGTCATCGACCATCCGCGCTATGCCGCGAACCTGGCCCTCGATGCGGTTCAGCCGATTGATGAGCTTGGGTTTGTCGTCCCGTTTCATAGAGCCGGCTCCTGAGGAACAACCGCCAGCATACACCCCGGCGGGGTATTTGCAATATGCCCCCACCGGGTATATCTCAGAGCCTCGCCCAGGAAACCGCGATGTCAGACCACGTCGATCACCATTCCGCCCTCGCAGACAAGAGCGCGGCCAGGGTCATTGATCCGGTTTGCGGGATGGCGGTGGACGCAGCAACCTCGCCGCATCGGGCCAGCCACGACGGACACGACTACGCCTTCTGCTCCGCGGGCTGCCGGACCAGGTTCATCGCCGATCCGGATCGCTACCTCTCGCCGCGGCCGGCGCCGGCTGCTCCGGTCGGGACGATCTACACCTGCCCAATGCACCCGCAGATCCGCCAGGTCGGGCCAGGCGCCTGTCCCATCTGCGGCATGGCGCTGGAACCGGAGACGGTGACGGCAGAGACGCCGGCCAATCCCGAACTGATCGACATGACGCGGCGATTCTGGATCGGGCTGGTCCTGGCCGCCCCGGTGTTCGTTCTGGAGATGGGCCGCCACCTGTTCGGCCACGCCTTCATGCCGGCGGATCGGACGTCGGACTGGGTCCAGTTCGCCCTGGCGACGCCGGTGGTGGTTTGGGCGGGTTGGCCTTTTTTCGAGCGGGGCTGGCGTTCGCTGGTCACCCGCCAGCTCAACATGTTCAGCCTGATCGCCATGGGCGTCGGCGTCTCCTACGCCTACAGCGTCACGGCCCTGCTCTGGCCCGGCATCTTCCCCTTAGCCTTCCGCCAGGCCGACGGCGGCGTGCCGATCTATTTCGAGGCCGCGGCGGTGATCACCGTGCTCGTCCTCCTTGGCCAGGTCCTCGAGCTTCGCGCCCGCGAGCAGACCTCCGGCGCCATCCGCGCCCTGCTCGACCTCGCGCCGAAGACGGCGCGCCGCGTTCGGGCGGACGGGACCGATGAGGACGTCGGTCTCGATCAGGTCATGGTCGGCGATCGGCTGAGAGTGCGTCCAGGCGAAAAGGTCCCGGTCGATGGCGAACTGGTCGAGGGCGCCGCGGCGGTGGATGAATCCCTGGTCACCGGCGAGTCCATGCCGGTCGACAAGGCGCCGGGCGACAAGGTGGTGGCCGGCGCGATGAACCGCACGGGCGGCTTCGTCATGCGCGCCGAACAGGTCGGCGCCGACACCCTGCTCTCCCGCATCGTGCAGATGGTCGCCCAGGCCCAGCGCAGCCGCGCGCCGATCCAGCGCCTGGCGGACAAGGTCTCGGGCTGGTTCGTGCCGGCGGTCCTCCTGGCGGCGGCCCTGGCCTTCGTGGCCTGGGCGCTGTTCGGGCCAGAGCCGCGCCTTAGCTACGGCCTGGTGGCGGCGGTCTCGGTGCTGATCATCGCCTGCCCCTGCGCGCTTGGCCTGGCCACCCCCATCTCGATCATGGTCGGCGTCGGGCGCGGCGCCCAGGCCGGCGTGCTGATCAGGAACGCCGAGGCTTTGGAGCGTTTCGAGGCCGTCGACACCCTGGTGGTGGACAAGACCGGCACCCTGACCGAGGGCCGTCCGGCGCTCGCCGCCATCCATCCGGCCGCCGGATTCGACGAGGCCGAGCTGCTGCGCCTGGGCGCCAGCCTGGAACGCTCGAGCGAACATCCGCTGGCCGAGGCTGTCGTGCGCGCCGCCGCCGAGCGCGGGATCGCGCTCGGTGAGGCGACGGACTTCGCCGCGTCCGCCGGCGGCGGCGTGGCTGGCGACGTCGATGGGCGCGCCGTGCGGCTGGGAGATCGCCGCTTCCTGCACGGACAGGCGATCGATACCTCGCCGCTCACCGCCACCGCCGACGCCGTGCGGGTGGATGGCGCCACCGCTGTCTTCATCGCCATCGACGGCAAGGCCGCCGGGGTTCTGGCCATCGCCGATCCGATCAAGCCGACCACGCTGGAGGCGGTGCGGGCCCTGCGCGCCGAGGGCGTGCGCGTGGTGATGCTGACCGGCGACAACCGCGCCACCGCCGTGGCCATCGCCGCGCGGCTGGGGATCACCGAGGTCGAGGCCGAGGTCATGCCCGGCGATAAGGCCGCGGTGGTCGAAAGGCTGAAGCGCGAAGGCCGGATCGTGGCCATGGCCGGCGACGGGGTCAATGACGCCCCGGCCCTGGCCGCGGCGGACGTCGGCGTGGCCATGGGCGCCGGCGCCGACATGGCGATCGAGAGCGCCGGCGTCACCCTGCTGCGGGGCGACCTGCAAGGCCTGGTGCGGGCGCGCAAGCTGTCGCGCGCCGTCATGCGCAACATCCGCCAGAACCTGACCTTCGCCTTTATCTACAACGCCGCCGGCGTGCCGATCGCGGCGGGCCTGCTCTACCCGGCCTTCGGCCTGCTGCTTTCGCCGGCGATCGCGGCGGCGGCCATGGCGCTGTCGTCGGTGAGCGTGATCGGCAATGCGCTGCGGCTGCGCGCCGTAAAGCTTTGAAGCCGCGAGGTCTTAGACCGGGATGCGCACCGGCATGGCTTCGTAGCCCTTGACGAAGTTGGAGTTCATCCGCCTGGGCTCGCCGACCACCTCGATCATCGGGAAGCGGGCCAGGATCTCCTCCCACATCACGCGCAGTTGCATCTCGGCCAGGCGGTTGCCGACGCAGCGGTGGATGCCGAACCCGAAACCGACGTGCTGGCGCGGCCGTTCGCGGTCGATGATGAAGGCGTCGGGATTGTCGATCGTGTCGCTGTCGCGGTTGCCCGAGACGTACCACATGACCACCTTCTCACCCTTCTTGATCTGTTTGCCGCCCAGTTCCGCGTCGGCGAGCGCGGTGCGGCGCATGTGGGCGACCGGGCTCTGATAGCGGATGATCTCCGGCACCATGCTCTCGATCAGGCCCGGATTGGCCCGCAGCTTGGCGTATTCGTCCGGGTTCTGGTTTAGCGCCAGAAGGCCGCCGGTGATCGAGTGGCGGGTGGTATCGCTGCCGGCGACGATAAGCAGGATGACATTGCCCAGATAGGATTCGGGCTCCTTGCGATAGGTGGAGGCGCCGTGGGCCAGCATGGACAGCAGGTCGTTGCGCGGGGCTGAGGCCAGCCGCTCATCCCACATGCCGATGAAGGGGGTGAGGATCTGGAACAGCTCGACCTGCCTGGCCTCCTCGCTCTCGACGATGCCGCCCAGTTCCGGCGAGGCCAGGATCAGGTCCGAACAGCGCGGCAGCTTGCGCCGGTCCTCGAACGGATAGTCGAACAGGGTGGCCAGCATCTGGCTGGTCAGCTCCACGGCGACCTTGTCGACGAAGTCGAAGGTCTCGCCGCGCGGCAGCTCGTCGAGGATCTTGCCCGCCCGCTCGCGGATCACCGGCTCCAACCCCGCCATCGAAGCGGTGGAGAACATCGGCGCGACCACCCGGCGTTGCTCGTCGTGCATGGGTGGATCGAGCGAGATGAAGCTGGCCTGCTCGCGCGGCTGGGTCCCGTCGTTGATGGCGATGCCGCCCAGCTCGGAATCGGAGGAAAAGACGCCGTGGTTGGAATCCACCGCGATGATGTCGCGGCCCTTGGTCACCGACCAATAGGGGCCGAACTCGCTCTCGGCGGTGTAGTGGACAGGATCTTCGGCGCGCAGCCGCTCGAACCAGGGCCAGAGGGTGTCCGAGCGGAAGAGTTCGGCGTCGGCGGGATGGAACTGGTCCAGCGGCGTCGAATAGGCCTTCTCGCGGGCTTCACGGGCCTTGGCGTTGTCGGCGCTGGTCATAGAACCGTCCGGCATGGCGGCCTCCCCTTATTTGTTATCAGCGATCATGAGGCCCGAGACTCTCGACCGAGGCAATAGGTCTTGATCCTCCACCGTAGGGGGAGGGGGACCATGCAAAGCATGGTGGAGGGGGTTCGCCGCGCCTCGGGGCCGGCAAACCGGTCCTAGGTCATTCTTCTGGCGGGCATGGACGGCATTGCACCCCCTCCACCGCACTTTGTGCGGTCCCCCTCCCCCTACGGGTGAGGAAGGGGCGGGATGCGGATCTTGAGGACGTAGGGCCCGAAAGCCCCGTCGGCCATCAGGTCGGGGCTGACCGCGAAACTGTAGGCGCCGCCGGACGGCAAGGGCAGCGGGCTGGGTATGCCCGGCCCATCCACATGGCCGTCGGGATAGCCGACCACCTGACGGGTCACGGCCCCGGTGATGCTCCAGATCATCTCCTGGCCGGCGCTGGCCTTGAAGACGTAGGTGCAGCAGTCGACGTTCTGGCGCATCACGCCGGTGAGCCTGACGCTGTCGGTCCCGCGCTTCATCTTGATGACGATGGGATGGGCCGCGCTTCCCGGCTGCGCCGATGCGCCGGATGCGGCCAAGACCAGAACCGCAGCCGCCGCGGTGAGGATGTGCTTCAACATGACCCGTCTCCATCGGAACAGCCGTGGCTATGCTACGGCCGCGGCGACGCTCTCGCTAGAGTTTGAAAGCAAGGGCCGGAGCGCCGGCTAGGGGGCATGCGCCTATCCAGGCTGGCGAAGGGCGCCGTTCGCGCCCACCTTATGGAGACGCCAGCCATGACCGCCTTGCCCTACGAAACCCTCACTCCCAGCGACGACGCCATGTGGAGCGCCGTGCTCGACCATGACGCGACCGCCGACGGGACCTTTCTCTATGGGGTGATGACCACCGGGGTCTATTGCCGGCCCTCCTGTCCCTCGCGCCGGCCGCTCCGAACCAATGTGCGCTTCTTCGCCGAGGCGGCGAGCGCGCAAGCCGCGGGCCTGCGCGCCTGCAAGCGCTGCCACCCTGACCAGGCCTCGATCGCCGAGCGGCATGCCGGGGCGGTGTCCAGGGCCTGCGCCCTGATCGACGCCAGCGAAGAGCTGCCCAGCCTGGGCGCCCTGGCGGACGCGGCGGACTTGAGCCGTTTCCACTTCCATCGGGTGTTCAAGGCGCTCACCGGCGTCACGCCCAAGGCCTATGGCGAGGCGCACCGGGCCGAGCGCCTGCGCGGCGAACTGGATGACGGCGCCAGCGTCACCCAGGCCATCTATGGCGCGGGGTTTGGCTCCAACGGCCGCTTCTACGCCGTCTCCAACCATCGCCTCGGCATGAAGCCGAGCGACTATCAGAAGGGCGGCGCCGGGGCCGCGATCCGCTTCGCCGTCGGCCAGACCTCGCTGGGCGCCATCCTGGTCGCGGCGACGGACAAGGGCGTCTGCGCCATCCAGTTCGGCGACGATCCCGATGCGCTGGTGCGGGCCTTACAGGACCGTTTCCCCAAGGCCGAGCTGATCGGGGCGGACGCCGGGTTCGAGGCCCTGGTCGCCCGCGTGGTCGGCCTGGTCGAGGGCTCGGCCGATGCCGCCGACCTGCCGCTCGACATCCAGGGCACCGCCTTCCAGGAGCGGGTCTGGCGGGCGCTGCGCGACATCCCCAAGGGCTCGACCGCCAGCTATGCCGACATCGCCGCGCGCATCGGCGCGCCCAAGGCGGTCCGGGCCGTGGCCCAGGCCTGCGCGGCCAATCCGACGGCGGTGGCCATTCCCTGCCACCGCGTGGTGCGCAGCGACGGCGCACTGTCCGGCTATCGCTGGGGCGTGGAGCGCAAGCGGGCGCTGCTGCAACGCGAGGCGGCGATCTAGACGTTCCAGCCGGCGGCGTTGCGCAGGCGGATGCCGCTGGCGTGCAGGGAGGCGCCCCAGACGCCCCTGAGCGGGGCGAGGCTGTCCATCAGCCGCAGCTCCACGCCCTCGCCGGCCAGGGCGAGAGGCAGGTCGTCGAGGGTCTCGACGCCGACCGGTTCGACCTCGGTCCTCGCCACCCACATGCCGGCGTCGTCCAGGTCTTCGAAGGCGGCGACCGGCAGTTCGTAGCGAAAGAGGCGCGCCGTGCGGAAGCGTTCGAACCAGGCCCATTCGATATGGGCGATCATGCGGCAGGTCCGCCCTCCCCACCAAACCGCGAGGTCCTCGGGCGTCGTCGTCGGCGTCGGATAGAGCAGGATGCGGGGACAGTCGCGCGGGAAGAGATAGAGCGGTTGGCGCGCCTCATCGATGGCCCAGACCAGCGGTCCGTTCAGCCAGTCGCGCCCGGCCGGCCGCGCGGACGGCACGCGCACCGGGCGCGGCGTGAAACGCGTCAGGCCGCCGTCGTCGCTGAAGTGAAAGAGGCGCATGGGAACCGGCGTCGTTAGTGGGCGCCGCGATCCTAACGCGTCGCCTCCAGGGCGTAACGCCGGCAATGCTCCAGATAGGCGACCTCGCTGAGCGCGAGCGCCTGGCCGAGCGCCAGGGAGGCTGGACGAACGTGAGCCCGCCCGCGAAGTTCCTTAACCGTACAGTGGAGCCAATCGCCAAGCTGAGCGTTGGGTTGATTGAGCTCATTTGCATAAGGACCTGCCGCATGCCTGTTCCAGCCGATCCCGATGCGCAATTCCAATCCGATCTGGTCGCCCTCCTGCCGCAGATGCGGGCCTTCGCCCGCTCCCTGACCGGCGACAGGGCGCAGGCCGACGACTTGGCCCAGGAGGCCATGCTCAAGGCTTGGCGCGGGCGCGGCGGCTTTCAGCCGGGCACCAATCTGAAGGCCTGGACCTTCATGATCGTGCGCAACCAGTTCCTCTCCGACAAGCGCCGCTCGTGGCGCTCGCAGCCGCTGGATCCGGAAGTGGCCGAGCGCACCCTGGTGGCGGCCGACAACCCCGCCGCCACGCTCGAGGTCGCCGATGTGCGCCGGGCGATGATGATGCTGTCGGACGAACAGCGCGAGGCGCTGATCCTGATCGGCGCGGCCGGCATGTCCTATGAAGAGGCGGCCGAGATCTGCCAGACCGCCGTCGGCACCATCAAGAGCCGGGTCAGCCGGGCGCGCACCGCCCTGCAAGTCATCCTCGCCGGCGGCGAGCTCTGCGCAGCCGACGTCATGCCCAGCGACGCCGCCGCCGCTATCTACCGCGAGGCCGACAGCTTGAGAGCCGCCGCCTTCGCCCGCGCGGCCTGATCGGCTAGTTCGCCGCCTTCGGCGCGCCCGAAGGCGGGCCGTTGGAGGCGATATCGGCGACGGCCTTCCACGAGCCGTCGACCTGCCTCTTATAGACCGTCACATAGGAGCCGGACTGCACCAGCTTGGCCTGGGCGGCGGGAGACGTTTCGGTCTCGGTAAAGTGGCCCTGGCTGTAGGCCATGTCTCCGTCCGCGGCGATCTCCACCTTGTCGGCCGAGAAGGTCAGGCTGAAGTTCGGGTCTTTGAACGCCTCGGCCATGCCGGCCTGGATGGCGGCCGGACCGTGCATGGGGTCAGAGCCCGGCGCGATATCGACCGCGTCGGCGTCGTAGTGGCTGGCGAACTTCGCCGGATCGCGGGCGGCGGTGTCGACGTTCCACTGGACCTCGGTGGCCCTGACGGCGGCCGCCTCCTTGGCGGCGTCCACCGGCGCGGCGTTGCAACCGTTGGCTAACATCAAGGCCAGCGCGGACGCGGCGAAGGCTGTTCCTTTGATGATCATGACGTTTTCTCCCCCTGGTTTGGGCGATTCTACGCTTCCCTGGCCAAGCTTCACAGTCTCCGTTGTCATGTAAGAAATTCTTATTCCAAGTCGCACCGCATCGGCAGTTGCTCAATGACGCCCGACCAGTGATCTTCGCCCGGCTAGCAAACGGAGCCGCGCGTCGATGAGCGATACTACGCCGAAGACCGACTGGGAGATCGCCAGCGCCGCCGTGCTTAAACCGATCCAGGCGATCGCCGACCGCCTCGACATCCCGGCCGAGGCGGTCGAGCCCTATGGCCGGCACAAGGCCAAGCTCGGCCTGCACTATGTCGCAGAGCAACTGGCCCGGCCCCGCGACGGCAAGCTGATCCTGGTCACCGCGATCAATCCCACCCCCGCCGGCGAGGGCAAGACGACCACCACGGTGGGCCTGGGCGACGCGCTGAACCGCATCGGCAAGCGGACGGCCATCTGCCTGCGCGAGCCCAGCCTGGGTCCCTGTTTCGGAACCAAGGGCGGCGCGGCAGGCGGTGGCTTCGCCCAGGTCGTGCCCATGGATGAGCTAAACCTTCACTTTACAGGAGACTTCCATGCCATTGGGATTGCTAACAATCTCCTGGCGGCGATGGTCGACAACCACATCCATTGGGACAACCCGCTGAACATCGACGCCCGCCGCGTCACCTGGCGGCGCTGCCTGGACATGAACGACCGGGCGCTGCGCCAGATCGTCTCCTCGCTGGGCGGTCCCGCCAACGGCTCACCGCGCGAGGACGGCTTCGACATCACCGTGGCCTCCGAGGTGATGGCCATCCTCTGCCTGGCCGACTCGCTGGACGACCTCGAGCGCCGGCTGGCCAATATCGTGGTCGGCCAGACCCGCGACCGCGTCCCCGTCCGCGCCAGCGATCTGAAGGCGTCCGGGGCCATGGCCGCGGTGCTGAAGGACGCGATCAAGCCTAACCTGGTGCAGACGCTGGAGAACAATCCGGTCCTGGTGCACGGCGGCCCCTTCGCCAACATCGCCCATGGCTGCAACTCGGTGCTGGCCACCCGGCTGGCGTTGAAGCTCAGCGACTATGTGGTCACCGAGGCCGGCTTCGGCGCCGACCTGGGCGCGGAGAAGTTCTTCGACATCAAGTGCCGCAAGGCCGGCCTCTTTCCAGACCTGGCGGTGATCGTCGCTACCGTGCGCGCGCTCAAATTCCACGGCGGGGTCAAACGCAGCCGGCTCGGCCGCGAAAACGTCGCGGCGGTGACCCGCGGCATGGCCAATCTTGAGCGGCATATCGAGAACATCCGCAAGTTCGGCGTGCCGCCCATCGTGGCGATCAACCATTTCACCGCCGATTCGGCCGCCGAGCAGAAGGCGATCGTTGCCGGCTGCGCGGCGCTGGGCGTCCAGGCCATCGTCTGCCGCCATTGGGCCGAGGGCGGCGCCGGGGCCGAGGATCTGGCCCGGGCCGTTGTCGCGGCGATCGACAGGGCTGAGGCCAATTTCCACACCCTCTATCCCGACAACATGCCGCTTCTGAAGAAGATCGAGACCATCGCCTTCCAGATCTATCGCGCCGGCGAGGTGGTGGTTTCCAAGCCCGCCGCCGACCGCCTGGCCGAGCTCGAAGCGCAGGGCTTCGGCCACCTGCCGGTCTGCATCGCCAAGACCCAGTATTCCAACTCCACCGACCCCGCCCTCTACGGCGCGCCCACCGGCCATGTCCTGCCCGTCCGCGAGGTGCGGCTTTCGGCGGGCGCGGAGTTTGTCGTGGCCATCTGCGGAGACATCATGACCATGCCCGGCCTGCCGCGCCGGCCGTCGGCGGAGACCATCGGCGTGGTCGCGGACGGCCGCATCGTCGGACTGTCTTAATGTGATCCTCCCCCGTAGGGGGAGGGGGACCGCGTGCAACGCGGTGGAGGGGGTTCGATGCCGGCCACGCCGGATTCAAGTTTAGTTGCGGGCAGGTTTGCAGGCGCCGAGGCGCGGCGAACCCCCTCCACCATGCTGCGCATGGTCCCCCTCCCCCTACGGGGGAGGATCTAGTGGCGTCGGCGTCAATCGACGTCGCCGCCTGGCGCAAGCGCGAGCGCGAACGGCTGATCGCCGCGCGCATGGCTACGCCGGCGGCCGCGCACCGGGCCTCCAGCGCCGAGATAGGCAGGCTGCTGCTGGCGCATTTCATGCCGGCCAATCCAGGAATCGTCGGCTGCTACTGGCCGTTCCGTCGCGAGTTCGACTGTCTGCCCATCATGCGCCGCATCATCGACCTGGGCGGCGAAGTCGCCCTGCCTGTGGTCATCCGGCCCCGGCATCCGTTGGAGTTCCGGCGCTGGACCCCGCAGACCGAGATGGCCAAGGGCGTCTGGAACATCCCGCACCCGGCCGGCGGGCCAGCGGTGCATCCGGCGGCCCTGCTCGTCCCGCTGGTCGGCTTCGACGCAACCGGCTACCGGCTAGGCTACGGCGGGGGCTTCTACGACCGCACCCTGGCGGCCTTCCCGCACCGGCCTCAGACCTGGGGGGTCGGGTTCGAAATGGCGCGGCTTGAGACCATTCACCCGCAAGATCACGACGTGCCGATGGACTTCATCGTCACCGAGGCAGGTATAGTTCCTCCCCCCTAGGGGGAGGATCAAGCTAGGCCAGACCGCGCAGCGCATCCACCAGGTCGGTCTTTTCCCAGGAGAATCCGCCATCCGCGTCGGGCGTGCGGCCGAAGTGGCCGTAGGCCGTGGTGCGGGCGTAGATCGGGCGGTTCAGTTTCAGGTGCTCGCGGATGGCCCTGGGCGTCGCGCCGCCGATCATCTCCGGCAGCGCCTTTTCCAGCTTGGCCGGGTCGATCTCAGCCTTGCCGTGCAGGTCGACATAGAAGCTGAGCGGATGCGCGACGCCGATCGCATAGCCGATCTGGATGGTGCATTTCTCGGCCAGGCCGGCGGCCACCACGTTCTTGGCCAGGTAGCGGCAGGCATAGGCCCCCGAGCGGTCGACCTTGGTCGGATCCTTGCCGGAGAAGGCGCCGCCGCCGTGCGGAGCCGCGCCGCCATAGGTGTCGACGATGATCTTGCGCCCGGTAAGGCCGCAGTCGCCGTCCGGGCCGCCGATGACGAAATTGCCGGTCGGATTGACGTGCCACTCGGTCTCGTCGGTGATGAAGCCGTCTGGGAAGACCTTCAGAATATAGGGCCGGACGATCTCCGACACGTCGGCGGGGGTCAGGCCCTCGCGATGCTGGGTCGAGAGCACGATGGAGGCGGCGCGCACCGGCTTGCCGTTCTCATATTCCAGCGTCACCTGGCTCTTGGCGTCGGGCTCCAGGTCCGGCTGCTCGCCCGAATGGCGCGCGTCGGCCAGGCGATGCAGGATGTTGTGGGAATATTGCAGGGTGGCCGGCATGAGTTCCGGCGTCTCGTTGGTGGCGTAGCCGAACATGATGCCCTGGTCGCCGGCGCCCTCGTCCTTGTTGCTCGAGGCGTCGACGCCCATGGCGATATCCGCCGACTGGGCGTGCAGGTAGCATTCATAGTGGGCGTTGCGCCAATCGAAGCCTGCCTGCTCGTAACCAATCGCCTTCACCGCGCCGCGGATCCTCTCTTCGAGGCTCTCGATGACGCCGTCCGGCCCCCTCACCTCGCCCGCCAGGATGATGCGGTTGGTGGTCACCATGGTCTCGCAGGCCACCCGCGCATAAGGGTCGGCGGCCAGGAAGGCGTCCACCACCTCGTCGGAGATGCGGTCGGCCACCTTGTCCGGATGGCCTTCGGACACAGACTCGCTGGTGAAAAGATAATGGCTACGCTTCGTCATCAGGCCTCCCGGGCGGCCATGGGAATGGGCCGCTGACTGTCGCGGCGACAACAAGCCCAGGTGGGGGGCGCCTGTAAACCAGATTTGTCGCGGGTGCGGCGTCCTGTCGATGACAGGGCCGCAATTTCGATGGATTATCTCGGGGCTGGCGCACGGGGAAACAAGGCCATGACAGGCGCCGTACGGGTCCTGGTCGCGCTCGCGGCCCTGGCGTTGACGCCAGTGGCTCATGCGAGGCCGGCCGGTTGGTCGACCGGCTGGACCGCGTTCGAACCGCGCCCCGACGGCCGGGTCGTTCTGCCGGTCAGCATCGACGGCCATGCGACAACCGCCCTGCTCGACAGCGGGACATCGCAGTCGGTGATCGATCAGGCCTATGCCGCCCAGATCGGGCTTGAGCCGCATGGCGCCTATCCGAACAACGGCGTCAGCGGCCGCCAGACCAGCGGCCATGTCGATGGGGCGAGGATCGAGGTCGGCGGTCTGGCGCTGAACGGCCTGACGCTGGCGAGCCTCGACCTTGACGAGGAAGCCGGGTCATCGCGGCCGATCATATTGGGCGAAGAGCTGTTCGACAGGGCCGTGGTCGATATCGATTTCGCCCGCCATCGCGTAGCCTTCCGCGACCCGGCGCGGTTCGCCCGCCCGCGCGGCGCGATCGAAGTTCCGCTGACCCGCGACGGCGACCTGCGCCTGGTTCCGGTGTCGATCGAAGGCCGGCCGCCCGCCCTGTTCGAGTTCGATCTCGGCGCGGGTGGGGCCATCGTACTCGCGCCGGCCTATGCGCGGGAGACCAACCTGCCGGGCGACCGTCCGACCAGCCGGGGCTCCATCATCGGGGTGGGCGGACCCGAGACCGAAACCCGGGCGGTCCTGCGCCGGGTCAGCTTCGCCAGGATCGGCTTCGGCGATGTGGACGCGCATTTTCCGCAGACCTGGCCCAGCGCGACGTTCTCGGACCGGGTCAAGGGCGTGCTGGGCGCGGTCATCCTCAGCCGCTTCCGCCTGATCGTCGATTATCCGCACGACCGGCTCTGGGTCTTTCCCAATCCCGACGCGGCGACCAGCGCGCGCTGAGCCGCCCATGGCCCGGCGTGGCATAGGGGCCTAAGTTGCCGCATGGTTTGGCTCTACGATCGCTATGTCGTCCCCTGGCTGCTCGACTGCGTCTGTTCGGCGAGTCCGATCGCGCATCAGCGGGCCAAGATTGTGCCGGATGCAAAGGGCCGGGTGCTGGAACTGGGCATGGGCTCAGGCCTCAACCTGCCCTTCTACGATCGCGCGAAGATCAGCTCGCTGGAGGGCCTGGAGCCGTCGGAGCCGCTGCGCCGCATGGCGGAGGCCAATGCCGGCCGGGAGGGGCTACCGGTGCGGATTGCGCCGGGGCGGGCCGAGGCCCTGCCCTTCGATACTGGCGTCTTCGACACGGTGGTCTGCACCTTCACCCTCTGTTCGGTGCAGGATCCGGCCGCGGCCCTGGCCGAGGCCAGGCGGGTGCTGAAGCCCGACGGGCGGTTCCTGTTCTGCGAACACGGCCTGGCGCCCGACGGCGGGGTGGTGAAATGGCAGCGGCGCATAGAGCCGGTCTGGAAACGCATCGCCGGCGGCTGCCACCTGACACGGCCGGTCTCTTCGACCATCGAGGCGGCCGGATTTCGCCTGGAAACCTGTGCGACCATGTACCTGCCGAACACGCCGCACTGGGCCGGCTGGAACGAGTGGGGCTCTGCGGCGCCCGCGTGACGCGATGCTGATCATCTTCGCCGGCCTGCCGGGCGTCGGGAAGACCTCCATCGCACGCGCCCTGGCGCAAGGGCTGGACGCGGTCTTCCTGCGCATCGACACCATCGAGCAGGTGCTGGCGGACGCTCACGCGGACGATGTGGTGAGGGCCGATCCCGGCCTGGGCTATCTGATCGCCTATGCGCTGGCGGCGGATAATCTCAGGCTGGGACGGACGGTGGTCGCCGACTCGGTCAATGCGATAGGGATCACCCGCGCCGCCTGGCGCGCCGTCGCCGAATCGGCTGGGACGGCCTCGGTCGAGGTCGAGGTGATCTGTTCGGACCTCGCCGAACACCGGCGACGCGTCGAGACCCGGATCGCCGACATTCCCGGCCATATTCCACCGACCTGGGCCGAGGTCGAGGCGCGCGAGCACCATGCCTGGACACGCGACCGCATCGTCATCGACACCGCCGGGCGTTCGCTGGAAGCCTGCCTCGCGCAGCTGAACGCGGCGCTGGCCCGGCCTTAGCCGAACCGGCGGGCGGCAAGGCGGCCCAGGCTGCCGACGACGCCGGTCATGAGCGCGCCCCAGGCCATGTCGGCCAGGCTGATCTTCAGCGTGAAGCCTTTCAGGGTCGAGAGGTTGGTCAGGTCGTAGACGGCGTAGGCGACCGCGCCGAACAGGGCGGCCATGCCGAAGGCCCTGGCCCAGTCGTCGCGATCCAGACCCGGCGCGACGGCGAAGATGAGCACCCCCGCGGCATAGACCGCATAGAAGACCGCGGCCGGCGCCAGCCTCGGCTGCGGCGCCAGCAGCGAACCGATCTCGCCCTGGTAGAGGCCGCGCGCCACAAAGCCGATCCAGATGAAATCCAGCACCGGGAACAGCACCAGCATGACGACGTAGGCGATCAGGTACCGCTTCATCGTAGGCCCTCCGTTTTGCTGTTCTACGCTGGAGAGCTGGATGTGGATGACTCGCGCGCTCGCACCTGCGTCGATCCAAGCCAGCGGATCCTTCTCCCCTTGCGGGAGAAGGTGGCCTCCGAAGGAGGTCGGATGAGGGGTCGCGCAGAGTTCTCCGCCGACGTCCTGGCAGCTAACCGGTGACCGCCGCGCGACCCCTCATCCGTCAGCTTCGCTGACACCTTCTCCCGCAAGGGGAGAAGGGGCGCCTAACCCAGAAACACCACCCGCCGCCGCTCCTCGCCGGAGCGGATGCGGGCCAGGGTGGCGGCGTATTGCGGGTGGTCGAGGCTGTGTTCGCCTTCGATATAGAGGGTGTCGTCGATCGCCCGGACCAGCATCCTGGCCGCCATGCGATGGCCGCGGAAGAAGTCAACGATCACGCCGCCGACAAAGGGGAAAATGTTGGCCAGGGTGCGGACCGAGACCAGCAGCGCGGCCTGGGTCAGGACCGCCGTCGGGACGCGGGCGCGATAGCCCTCGGCGATCAGGGCAGCCCCGGCGCCGATGCTGTAGAGTTCGCCGACGCCCGGGATCCAGGCCAGGATGCCGTCCAGCCCTATGCCCACCGGGCCGATACCGATCAGATTGTCGGAAAGCTTGCTGATGCGCTCGATCGAGGCGCGGTTGTTATGGACGTCGATCTGGGTGCGAGCCATGAACATGGGTTGAACCTAGTGCGGCCGGGGTTGACGGCAAGCTAAGCCGGCAAAACGGAACCGCCCTGGCTGGCGCCGCGTTGGCGCATCCCATGGCCAGAGATTGCTCAGAAAACCCCGACATCGCCGAGAGCGCCGGCCTGGCCTATGTCAACGATCACGACCGGGGCCTGAGCCGCCTCGCCGCCGGCCACGGCAAGTTCAAATACGTCGATGCGGACGGCAAGGCGGTGCGCGACGCCAAGACCCTGGACCGAATCGCCGGGCTGGTCATCCCGCCGGCCTGGACCAAGGTCTGGATCTGCCCCGACCCGCGCGGCCACATCCAGGCGACCGGCCGCGACCAGCGGGGGCGCAAGCAGTACCGCTACCATCCCGACTGGCGGACCGTTCGCGACCAGGACAAGTACCACCGTATGAGCGAATTCGGCCGCGCCCTGCCCAAGCTGCGCCGCCAGGTGGACGCCGACCTGGCCAGGCACGGCCTGGTGCGCGAGCGGGTGCTGGCCGCCGTTGTCCGCCTGCTCGAGGTGACGCTGATCCGGGTCGGCAACGACGAATACGCCCGCGCCAACAAGAGTTTCGGCCTGACCACGATGCAGAAGCGCCACGTCCAGATTTCCAGCGCGGGCGCTGTGTTCGAGTTTCGCGGCAAGAGCGGCAAACAGCACCGCACCGGCTTCCACGACCGACGCCTGGCGCGGCTGGTGCGTTCCTGTCAGGAGCTGCGCGGCCAGCGCCTGTTCCAGTTCATCGACGAGACCGGCGAAAAGCGGCCGGTGGAGTCCGCCGACGTCAACGCCTATCTGCACGCGGCCATGGGCGAGGACTTCACCGCCAAGGACTTCCGCACCTGGGCCGGCACGCTGGCGGCGCTGGAGCTGCTTGAGGCCCAGGAGCCGGCTGACAGCGAGGCGGCCGCCAAGCGCATCGTCACCGACTGCGTCAAGGCGGTCGCCGCCCGGCTGGGCAACACGCCCGCCGTCTGCCGCGCCTGCTACATCCACCCCGCCGTGCCCGAGGCCTATGCGCGCGGCGATCTGCCGCCGACCGGGCGCAATATCGAGCGGGTGCTGTTGAAATTCCTTGAGGATGCTGCCGTTGCGGCATGATTGCGCGGGCCTTGGCCCGGGGACTAAGGTGACGGCCAATCACAAATGGAGGTCCCCATGGCCGAAGCCTATATCGTCGCCGCCGCGCGCACCGCCGGCGGCCGCAAGGGAGGCCGGCTCTCCGGCGTGCATCCCGCCGATCTCGCCGGACAGGTCATCGACAGCCTGCTCGAGCGCTCCGGCGCCGACCCCGCCCTGGTCGAGGACGTGGTCATGGGTTGCGTCATGCAGGTCGGCCAGCAGGCGACCAATGTGGCGCGCAACGCCATCCTGGCCTCGAAGCTTCCGGAAAGCGTGCCGGGCACCTCGGTCGACCGCCAGTGCGGCTCCTCGCAACAGGCCCTGCACTTCGCCGCCCAGGCGGTGATGTCGGGCGCGATGGACATCGTCATCGCCTCGGGCGTCGAAAGCATGAGCCGGGTGCCCATGGGCCTGTCGGTCAGCCTGGCCGCCAAGGAGGGCTTCGGCACGCCCAGGAGCCCGCGGATGGAGGATCGCTATCCCAACATCCAGTTCAGCCAGTTCATGGGCGCCGAGATGATGGCCAAGAAGTACGGCCTGACCAAGGACCAGCTCGACGAGTTCGGCTTCAAGAGCCACCAGCGCGCCATCGCCGCGACCCAGGGCGGCCGTTTCAAGGACGAGATCGTCGCCGTCGAGATCACCACCGCCGATGGCAAGACCGAGCTGCACACCATCGATGAAGGCATCCGCTTCGACGTCACCCTGGACGGCGTTCGCGGCGTGAAGCTGCTGCAGGAAGGCGGCGCGATCACCGCGGCGACCTCCAGCCAGATCTGCGACGGCGCCTCGGGCGTGATGATCGTCAACGAGGCGGGCCTGAAGAGCCTGGGCATCGCGCCCATGGCCCGCATCCACCACATGACCGTGGTCGGCGGCGACCCGGTGATCATGCTGGAAGCCCCGATCCCCGGCACCGAAAAGGCGCTGAAGAAGGCCGGCATGAAGATCGACGACATCGACCTCTATGAGGTCAACGAGGCCTTCGCCTCGGTGCCGACCGCCTGGCTGAAGACCCTGGGCGCCGATCCGGACAAGATCAATGTCAATGGCGGCGCCATCGCGCTCGGCCATCCGCTGGGCGCCTCGGGCACCAAGCTGATGACCACGCTGGTCTATGCCCTGAAGGACCGCAACAAGCGCTATGGCCTGCAGACCATGTGCGAAGGCGGCGGCCTCTCCAACGTCACCATCGTCGAGCGGCTGTAAACTCGACGCTTGAGACAGGAACGCCCCTCCCTTCGCGGGGAGGGGTTTTTCGTGGGCTTTGCCGCCCCGCAGAGGCTATGAGCGGCCATGCTTATGCTCGCCATCCTCTTCGTCGCCGCCTTCTGGGCCGGGACCCAGAACGCGCTCGCGGGGGGCGGTTCCTTCATCACCCTGCCGGCCCTGATCCTCTCGGGGCTGGACGCGCGTATGGCCAATATCACCTCGACCATCGCCCTCTTCCCCGGCCAGGTGACCACCGGCCTGGTCGGACGCGACAATGTGGCCGGCGCCGGCGGCCTGTCCTTCAAGGTGCTGGTGGCGATCAGCCTGATCGGCGGCGCGCTGGGGGCCTGCCTGCTGCTCGCCACCCCGCCCTCCTTCTTCGCCCACCTGGTGCCGTGGCTGGTGCTGTTCGCCACCGTCGTCTTCGGCTGGGGCAGCTTCATCCGCAAGCCGAAGGAAAACGCCAAGCCGCTCGGCCGCGCGCCAACCGCCCTGATGCAGCTCTGCATCTCCATCTATGGAGGCTATTTCGGCGGCGGCATCGGCTTTCTGATGCTGGCCGGCCTGACCATTGCGGGCCTGGCGGTGCGCAAGGCCGGCGCGACCAAGAACATGCTGGCCAGCGTCATGAACGCCTCGGCCGTGCTGGTCTTCGTCTTCACCACGAAATTGGATTGGGAGAAGGTCGCCGTGGTCGCGGTGGGCGCCATCGCCGGCGGCTTCCTGGGCGGCCTGATGCTCAAGCGCGTCAACGAGACGGTGCTCAGGGTGCTGGTGATCCTGATCGGGATCATGTTGACAATCGGGCTCTTTCTAAGGGCGCACTGACGGCGGTGAGGAGATGCGGGCTTATCGACCGGCACGTGGTCTTCGCCTAGGGTCGGCGGCGCGCAGGCGGAGTTTCACCCATGACCATCCGGGGCATCGACCACATCAATATCGGCACCAGCCGCCTGGAAGAGACCCGCGCCTTCTTCCGCGACGTGCTCGGGCTGAGCGAGGGCTGGCGTCCGGACTTCCCGTTCGGCGGGGCCTGGCTCTATGCCGGCGACGGGGCGATCGTGCATCTGGTGGAGCTGAGCGAAGCCAAAAAGCCGTCGGCCGAGGCGGCGCTGGATCACTTCGCCTTCCGCATCGACGACTATGACGGGACCGTGCACCGGCTGGAGGCGGCCGGCGTCGCCTATCGGCCGATCGACATTCCGGGAACGCCGATCCGACAGATCTTCATCCGCGATCTCAACGGCGTGAACATCGAACTGAACTACCGGGAGACCGTGGCGGCCGACGCCAGCGCCGAAGCTGGTCATAACGCCTTGCGGAGCCCTCGGACATGACCAGACGCCTCGCCGCCGCGCTCATCCTCGCCCTGCTGGCCGGGGCCGCTGGGGCCGCGCCGGCGCCGCGGATGGGCATTACCAG
>CALAEG010000182.1 GCA_937890965.1 uncultured Caulobacteraceae bacterium
TCGGGGCTCTTGATGTCCTCCAGATTGATGCCGCCGAAGGTGACGCCGATATTTTTCACCACGGTGATGATCTCGTCCGGGTCACGCGAACTGATCTCGATATCGATCGAATCGACGTCGGCGAAACGCTTGAAGAGCACGCTCTTGCCTTCCATCACCGGCTTGGAGGCCAACGCGCCCAGGTCGCCGAGACCGAGGATGGCGGTGCCGTTGGTGATCACCGCGACCAGATTGCCCTTCGACGTATAGTCGTAGGCCAGGTCGGGATTTTCGGCGATGGCGCGCACCGGCACGGCCACGCCCGGCGAATAGGCCAGGCTGAGATCGCGCTCTGTGTCCATCGGCTTGGTCGCGACCACAGCGATCTTGCCGGGCGTCGGATAGCGGTGGAAGGCCAGGGCCTCTTCGTCGGTAAAGGTGCGTTGTTCGGAGTCGCTCATGCCGTGCTTTGGGCTTTTTGATTGCGGCGAGGCCCCTCCCCCGCCCGGGGCCGGCACCCTACCGACGCCGTCCCCCGCCCACAACCGCCGCAAGCGATTTGGCGAACGCCTCGGCTTGCGCCTCGTAGCGGCTTAGGCGAGGTTCGGCGATGCGAAGGGGTGCGCCATGACCATCGGCAGCGAAGACCAACTGACCAGCCTGCGCTACGTAGGCCGCGTTGTGGCGCGCACCATGACCGCCATGGCCAGGGCCATGGAGCCGGGCATGACCACGCGCGAGCTGGACGCGTTTGGCCGCGCCCTGCTTGAACGCGACGGCGCCCGCTCCGCGCCCGAGGTCACCTACGATTTTCCGGGTGCGACCTGCATATCGGTCTTTCCGCAGATCGCCCACGGCATTCCCGGCGACCAGACCCTGAAGGCCGGCGACCTGGTCAATATCGACGTCTCGGCCGAGATCGACGGCGTCTTCGCCGACACCGGTGGCAGTTTCGCCATGCTCCCCGTCTCGCCGCGGATCGAAAGGCTGGCCCGCGATGGCCGCCGCGCCATGTGGACCGGTGTGCGCGCGGTGAAGGCCGGCGGCCGGCTGAACGAGATCGGCCGCGCCATCCAGGGCTTCGCCGATCGCAACGGCTATACGCTGATCCGCAACCTCGCCAGCCACGGGGTGGGAGACGCCCTGCACGAGGACCCGAAGGAGATCGCCACCTGGTATGACCCCGGCGACCAGCGCCGTATCGGTTCCGGCTCGGTCTTCACCATCGAACCCTTCCTGTCGCTGGGCTCGGAATGGGCCATGGACTCTGACGACGGCTGGACGCTGACAGCGCAGGGCGAACGGCCGACGGTGCAGTACGAACACACGCTGGTGGCGACGCCGCGCGGCCCCGTCGTCGTCACCCTGGCCGACTGATGAGCGGACCCGAGATCAAGGGGCGGCCCGCGCCGTTGAAGATCGGTGTCGCCGGGGCGCTCGGCCATATGGGCCGCGCCGTCATCGCCGCCGTCGAGGCGCGCCAGGACGCCGGCGTGGCGGCGGTTTTCGACCAGCCGGCGCATGCGGGCGAGATTGTCGACGGCCACCGCCTGAGCGGCCTCGACGCGGTCCTCGCCACCAGCGATGTGGTGATCGACTTCACCACGCCCAAGGCTTCGGAAGCGCTGGCCCGGCGCGCCGCCGAGCGGGGATCACCCGCCCTGGTCATCGGCTACACCGGCGGTTCGGCCGACGACGACAAGCTCATCGCCGAGGCCGCGACCCGCGTCGCCATCGTCCGCTCGCGCAACTTCTCGCTTGGGGTCAACCTGCTGCGCGGCCTGGTCGACCAGGTGGCGCGCAGACTGCCCGCCGACGACTGGGACATCGAGGTGTTCGAGGCCCACCACCGGCGCAAGGTGGACGCGCCGTCCGGCACGGCGCTGATGCTTGGCGAGGCGGCGGCGCAGGCCCGGGGCGGCAAACTCGAACAGCTGGCCGAGCGCGGCCGTGACACCCAGGTCGGCGCGCGCGCCAAGGGCGCCATCGGCTTTTCGGTGATGCGCGGCGGCGGCCTGGTCGGCGAGCATAGCGTCAGTTTCATCGCCGAGGATGAGATCATCACCCTGTCCCACTCCGCCCGCGATCGCAGCCTGTTCGCCAAGGGCGCTCTGGCGGCAGCGCTCTGGGTGGCGGACAAGCCGCCCGGCCTCTATGACATGCAGGACGTGCTGGGCCTCAAACCCGCCGGCGCCTGACCTCCTCACCCCTTGACGCCACCGCCCAGCGGCAGGCGCTGAAAGCAGACTCATGACCATTCTTTCTGGCCAGACCATCCGCCGCCTGGGCATCCTGACGCCCTTCGCCGAGCGCACCAGCGATGGCGGGGTAACCTATGGGCTCGGGCCGTCGGGCTACGACCTGCGTATCGACCTCGGCGAGGGCTTCGAGGACGAGGGCGCCGAATGTGTCATCGGCCCCGGCCGGTTCCAACTCGCCGCCACGCTTGAGCATTTCACCATGCCCAACGACGTCCTCGGGGTGATCCACGACAAGTCGAGCTGGGCCCGGCGCGGGCTCTGCGTTCAGAACACGGTCATCGAGCCGGGTTGGCGCGGATACCTGACGCTGGAACTCACCAATCACGGCCTTGAGCACATCGTGCTGACGCAAGGCGGCGCCATCGCCCAGGTGATCTTCCACCGCCTGGACGAGCCGGCCGAGCAACCCTACGACGGCAAATATCAGGACCAGGAACAGGGTCCGCAGAGCGCAAGGTCATAGACCGCAGGCGAACACCCGGCTCGCCCGACTAACCGGCCGCGCGGATCGCCTCGATACGGTCCCAGAGCAGGGCGCCGGCGTCGGCGCCGCCGAACCGCTTCAGCTGCTGGGCGCCGGTCGGCGAGGTGACATTGATCTCGGTCATATAGTCCCCGATCACGTCGATGCCGACAAAGAGCAGGCCGCGGGCCTTCAGCGCCGGCCCGATGATGGCGCAGAGTTCCAGGTCCCGCGCGGTCAGCTCGACCGCCGCGGCGCGCCCGCCACGGGCCAGGTTGGAGCGCACCTGGCCTTCGGCCGGAATGCGGTTGATCGCGCCTACCGGCTCGCCGTCGATCAGGAGGATGCGCTTGTCGCCCTTGGAAACGGCCGGGATGAACTTCTGCGCCACCACCGGCTCGCGCCCGATCATGGCGTGGAGTTCAAGCAGCGCATCGAGATTGGGATCGTCGGGCTTGAGCCTGACCACGCCCGAGCCGCCGCCGCCATAGAGCGGCTTCAGCACCATGTCGCCGTGCTTTTCGCGAAAGGCGTAGACCGCTTCGGCGTCGGTGGTGACCAGGGTCGGCGGCTGCACGCCGGCGAACTCGGTGACGAACAGCTTTTCCGGCGCATTGCGCACCTGGGCCGGATCGTTCACCACCAGGGTCCTGGGGTGGATACGCTCGAGGAAATGGGTCGCCGTGATGTAGGCGAGGTCGAAGGGCGGGTCCTGGCGCATCAGCACCACGTCCAATTCCGACAGGTCGCGGGTCTCGTAGTCGCCCAGTCGGTGATGGTCGCCTTTGACCGCCTGGAGATTCAGCGGCCGGCCGCGCGCGAACACCCGCCCGTCCTCCAGCGAAAGGTGGTCGGGCGCATAGACCCAGAGCGAATGGCCCCGGGCTTGCGCCTCCATCATCATCAGGAAGGTGGTGTCGGTGTCGATATTGATCGCCTCGACGGGATCCATCTGGATGGCGACGTTCAAGGACATTTAAGACGGCTCCAGCGTACCCGTTGTCACTAGAGCGGGTTGAGGAAAAGTGCGAAGCGGTTTTCCGCCCGCAACCCGCTCTA
>CALAEG010000183.1 GCA_937890965.1 uncultured Caulobacteraceae bacterium
CCGCGCCGTTTCGCCGCCGCGACGGCTAAAACCCCGCCAGCCGTTGCGCGCGGCGGCCGATGCGTGTATTTAGCCGGCCGCAATTTCAACTGCTGACGCCGCGCAGCCCAGCGCGGCGTTTCATTTCGAGAGCCCCCTATGGCCGATATCGTCCTTGACGTGGAAGTCCGCGAAAACACCGGCACAGGCGGCGCGCGCGATGTGCGCCGCTCCGGCGGCGTGCCCGGCGTCCTCTATGGCGGCAAGCTCGGTCCGGTGGCGCTCAGCGCCCGCGCCAACGCCTTCCGCAAGGCTCTGCACTCCGGCAAGTTCCTCGGCCACATGGTGACCCTGAAATACGGCGGCGAGAGCCAGCCGGTCATCGCCAAGGACATCCAGTTCCACCCGGTCACCGAAGAGCCGATCCATTTCGACCTCTATCGCGTCGACCTGACCCAGCTGATCCGCATCTCGGTGCCGGTGCACTTCCGCAATCACGAAGCCTCGCCCGGCATCAAGCGCGGCGGCACGCTGAACGTCGCGCTGCACGAGATCGAGCTGATGGCCCCGGCCGGCTCCATCCCGGAAGAGCTGGTTATCGACCTGACCGGCCTGGACATCGGCGACACCATGCGCGCGGCCGACATCGTGCTGCCGGAGGGCGTCGAGCTATCGTCGCACGACCGCGACGCCACCGTGGCCTCGATCGCCACCTCCTCGGCCATGCAGTCGGAAGAGGCCGATGAGGCCGCCGCCGCCGTCGCGACCGAGGGCGAACCGGAAGCCGAGGCGGAATAGGCCGCCCGCGTCCGAACGCGGACGCAAAGCCATGCTGATCCTGGTGGGCCTGGGCAATCCCGAGGCGAAATACGCGCATAATCGCCACAACCTGGGTTTCCTGACCCTGGACGCCATCGCCAAGCGCTGGGACTTCGGTCCCGAGCGGGCCAAGTTCAACGCCAGGATCGCCGACGGCGTGGTCGACACCGACAAGGGCAGGGTCCCCATCCTGCTCCTGAAGCCGCAGACCTATTACAACGACAGCGGCCTGGCGGTGAGCCAGGCGATGAAGTTCTACAAGGCCGCGCCCGGCGACGTGGTGGTCTTTCACGACGAGATCGATCTGGCCCCCGGCCGGTTCCGCATGCGCACCGGCGGCGGCGCGGCCGGCAATAACGGCATCCGCTCCATCACCGCCGCCATCGGGCCCGACT
Source organism: uncultured Caulobacteraceae bacterium (assembly GCA_937890965.1). Taxonomy (GTDB): domain Bacteria; phylum Pseudomonadota; class Alphaproteobacteria; order Caulobacterales; family Caulobacteraceae; genus Poindextera. The sequence continues at coordinate 1,194 of CALAEG010000183.1, forward strand.
TCCGCCGCGCTCGGATGGGCATGGGCCATCCGGGGCACAAGGACCTGGTGATGAGCTACGTCCTGTCGGACATCCCCAAGGCCGACCACGACTGGGTCAACGCCATGGCCAACGCCGCCGCTGACGCCCTGCCCTTGCTGGCCATGGGCGATGACGAGAAGTACCAGGCTGAGGTCATGCGCCTGGCGCCGGCGGAAAAAGCCGATCCGCGCGCGAGCCCTTCGCCTTGAGACCTGAAACCGTGCTAGGTCCGCCGGTCCCTAGCCAACAGCCAAGAGTTCCATGGCCCTGAAAGTCGCTATCGTCGGCCTGCCCAATGTCGGCAAATCGACCCTGTTCAATGCGCTCACCGAGACTGCGGCGGCGCAGGCGGCCAACTATCCGTTCTGCACCATCGAGCCCAACGTCGGCGACGTGGCCGTGCCGGAGCCCAGGCTGGACGCTCTGGCCAGGATCGCGGCATCCAAGGAGATCATCCCGGCCCGGATCAATTTCGTCGATGTCGCCGGCCTGGTGCGCGGCGCCTCCAAGGGCGAGGGCCTTGGCAACCAGTTCCTGGCCAATATCCGCGACACCGATGCGGTGGTTTTCGTCGCCCGCTGCTTCGCCGATGATGACGTCAGCCATGTCGAAGGCCGCATCGACCCGATCTCCGATCTCGACATCATCGAGACCGAGCTGATGCTGGCCGACCTGGAAAGCCTGGAAAAACGCGTCTCCAATCTCGAAAAACGCGCCAAGGGCGGCGACAAGGACAGCGCCACGACGCTCAGGCTGGTGAAGCTGGCCCTGGCAGCGCTCGAGGCTGGCCGGCCGGCGCGCACGGCCTCGGCGCCCGCCGACGATGAAAAGGCTTGGCGCATGCTGCAGCTGCTAACCTCCAAGCCCGCCCTCTATGTCGCCAATGTCGATGAGGACAGCGCCCAGACCGGCAATGCGCTCTCGGCCCTGGTGGTCGAGCGCGCGGTCAAGGACGGCGCCAAGGCGGTGATCATCTCGGCCAAGATCGAGAGCGAGATCGCCCTTCTGGACGCAGGCGAGCGGGCCGAGTTCCTGGAGACCCTGGGCCTGACTGAGCCCGGCCTGAATAAGCTGATCCGCGAGGCCTATGCCCTGCTCGGCCTGCAGACTTATTTCACCGCCGGCCCCAAGGAGGCGCGCGCCTGGACCATTCCGGTGGGGGCGACGGCGCCTCAGGCGGCCGGTGTGATCCACACCGATTTCGAAAAGGGCTTCATCCGTGCTGAGACTATCGCCTTCGACGACTATGTGCGCCTGAACGGCGAGGCCGGCGCCCGCGACGCCGGCAAGCTGCGGGCGGAAGGCAAGGACTATGTGGTTCGCGACGGCGACGTCATGAACTTCCGATTCAACGTCTAAGAAGAAACCTGAGGAGACCCCATGGGCAAGATGATCAAGATCAAGTCGACGGCCGAGGACGGCTTTGAATTCGCCGCGTTGCACGCCGAACCGCAAGGCAAGCGTCGCGGCGGGGTGATCGTCATCCAGGAGATTTTCGGCATCGACCAATATGTGCGCGCCGATGTCGAACGCTGGGCCAAGCTTGGCTTCGAGGCCTTGGCGCCGTCGATGTACGACCGCGGCAATCCGGGCTTCGACGTCGGCCACGATGACGCCGGCATGGTGCAGGCCATGGCCGCCGTGCGCCAGGCCAAGCCGGCCGACGCCCTGGCCGACATCCAGGCCTGCATCGACTATCTGAAGCCGCGCGGGCCGGTCTTCATCGTCGGCTACTGCTATGGCGGCGCCATAGTCTGGCAGGCGGCCGGGCGGCTTGAGGGCCTCAGCGCCGGCTCTAGCTACTACGGCGGCGGCGTCGCCGGCTCGGCGGATCTGACCCCCAAATGCCCGGTCATCTGCCACTTCGGCCGCAAGGACGCCCACATTCCCGCCGATGAGGTGAAGGCGAAGCTGGCCGAGGAGCAGCCGCAGGTGCCGGTCTACATCTACGAAAACTCCGGTCACGGCTTCAACAACGACGGCCGGCCGGATTCGGATGCGGATGACGCCAAACTGGCCCGCGAACGAACCCTGGAGCTTTTCGAGGCCAACGGCGCGGCCTGATCGCCATGGGCGAACGCGTCTCGCTGACCAGCAAGGCCGACGGTTTCGTCCTGGGCGCCTATCATGTGAGCCCTGAGGACGCGCGGCATGGCGGACTGGTGCTGGTGCAGGAGATCTTCGGGGTCACCGAGCACATCCGCGAACTCTGCGACGGGTTCGCGGCCGACGGCTACGAAGTGATCGCACCCGCCTTCTTCGACCGCCAGGAGCGCGGCTTCGCGGCCGGCTACGATGCCGACGGCGTCGCCAAGGGTCGGGCCTATTCCGAGGCCGCGCCCTGGGACCAGGTGCAGGGCGACCTGCAAGCGGCGATCGAGGCGCTGAAGGGCCCGGTCAACGTGGTGGGCTATTGCTGGGGCGGCACGGCGGCCTGGCTGGCCGCCTGCCGCTGCGACGGCGTGGCGGCGGCCTCCTGCTACTATGGACGGCGCATCCCCGAACTGATCGCCGAGACGCCGCGCTGCCCCACCATCCTGCACTTCGGCAAGCGCGACCCGACCATTCCGCCGGAAGTGGTCGAGCAGATCCGCGACGCCTTCCCGGAGCTTCCAGTCTATGTCTACGACGCCGGCCACGGCTTCGCCTCGGACCGGCGCGCCGACTACGATCCCGACAGCGCGCGGCTGGCGCGCCTGCGCACCCTGCAGCTCTTCTCGCGCTCGAGCGGGGTGAGGAGCGAGGTCTAGCCCGGCAGGACCCAGGTATGGGCGAACTCGGACACGCCGGGCAAAAGGTCGATCAAGGCATGCAGCAGCACGACCAGCAGCAGGCTGCGAGTCCGCGCCCAGACGAAGCCGAGACCCAGGCCGATGGGCGACAGCACGGCGATGGCATAGGCGATCACCGCCAGAAGGTTCGCCGAGTGGCCCGACACGTCGGCGCCCGAGCGCATGTAGAGGCCGGGAACATGGGCCAGGCCGAAGAGCAGGGCCGCGATGCAGGCCGCCCCGGTTTCACTGCGCATCACCCCGGCCAGCCGGGTCTGCAGGACGGCGCGGAAGAGGAACTCCTCGCAAAGGCCCGCCTCCACCGCCAGCCAGGCGAAGGTCGCCAAGATCGTCGCCGCAAGCATGGGCGGCGAGAGCTTCAGGGCGGCGATCTGCTTCAGGCTGGGACTGACCAGGCCGATGAAGGCAAGACTGATCGCGCCCAGGACCAGCAGGATCAGCCAAAAGCCACGCGAATTGGCGCGGATGGTGAAAAGCGCGCCTGGCCTCCCGCCGATCGCCAGCAGGATGAGGACCGGCAGGCCGACATGGACCACGAGCTTGAAGGCGGTCAGCAGCACCGCTTCCAGCCGGCCGGGCGCGAAGGCGGCGTGAAAGGCGTTCAGGCCATAGCCGGTGAAAAACACCGCATAGAGGGCGAGGAAGACCAGGATGACGCCCAGTTCCAATCCCGGGCGCGGGACCGGGATCGCTGGCGGCGCATCCTGTCGCGTCAGGGCCCAGGCAATAAGCGGAAAGCCGATGCCGGTGACCACCAGGATGATCGGCGCCGAGACGGCGTCGTCCGAGCCGGTGGCGAACAGCACCGCCGCCGATCCGCACCAGGCCAGGGCGTAGAGCGCCAGGGCGCCGATCGCGGTTGCATTGGTCTTGGATGGCGCCGTCATTGGCCTTCCCTCGGCGACGAGGACGCTACAGCAACGGTTTGGCGGCGCACCTTAGGGATTTGTAACCCGGCGGCGGCTCAGGGCTCGGTCAGACGCGCAGAGGGCGGCGACTGGGCTTCGTAGCCCTCGAACAGCAGGCCGCCGAAGGGGACGAGTATCTCTTCGGCGAAGTCGATCAGGGCCGCGGGATCGCCGCGGGCGAAAAGAGCCTCGAAGGCGCGCGAAAACGCGACTTCAAGGGCGGGGTCGACGGCGGCCAGGGTGCGCGGGATCCATTTGGCCGTCGCGGCCCATTCGCCCCGCGTCCGAAGGATGAAGTCCGCCATGACCAGATACAGCCAGGCCCCGGTCGCGATCCATTCCCCGGCGTCGCGGCGGTCGCGCAGATCCCCGATGCGGTCGGTGATGAGAAAGCGGAACTGCTCGCGTTGGTCATCCGACAGCGGCGGCGGACCGGCGCGCAGCAGCTCGCGGGCGCGCTCCTGCAAACCCCGCGCCTCGTCCTGTCTTGGACCGACGATCCGGCCCTCGGAGGCCATGGTCAGATAGGCAGGCTTTCCGGCGTCCAGGTCGGCCTGGAAAGTCCAGCGCAGCGTCTCGCCGTCATGGATGAAGACGTCGACCGGCAAGTCCTCGAACCGGAACGCCTCGCGCCGCGCATTTGGCAACCTGGCGTAGAGCACCACCAGATCGAGGTCTGACAGCGCCGTCGCCCTACCGCGGATGATCGAACCCGCCGCGAAACCAGCGTCCGCGTCGGGAAACCGAGCTTTGAGCACCCGGACCGCCAGACCCTCGGCGTCCTCGGGGGTCAGCATGGCATGGCGCCTAGTGGGCGACCTTGCGCCAGATGCGGCGGTAGCTGGCGTAGAGCAGGCCGGTGAAGATGACGAGGTAGATCATCACCGCGAAGCCCAGCTGCTTGCGCTCCGACTGGTGCGGCTCGGACGCCCAGGCCAGAAAGGCGACCACGTCCTTGGCCTCCTGGTCCGGCGTCGCCATGACATGGTCGTCGAAGGTCACCCGGTTCGGCGTCAGCTGCAGCGGCATGGCGATGAAGCCGCCCGTCGGCGCCGGGCCGGCGCCGTGCCAGAAGCTGGTCATGTCGCCCGGCATGTACGGATCGTAATAGCGGTTCGCCGGCACGGTCAGGCCCGCGGGCGCCGGCTGGTAGCCGGTCAGGATCGAATAGACGTACCGCGCCCCATCTTCGCGCGCCTTGATGATCAGCGACAGGTCGGGCGGCAGGGAGCCGCCGTTGGAGGCGCGTGCGGCGGCGTCATTGGCGAAGGGCGAGACGAAGGCGTCGGCGGTGGTCGCCGGGCGATGGATCACGTCGCCGGTGTCGGAATCGATATCCGCCACCTTGTAGTCCTGCACGATCGCCTTGACGTAGGGGTTGTCGTTCGGGTTCGGGTATTTCGGATCGTAGAACGGCCCGCCGACCTGGCCGAGGTTGCGATAGCTCATCAGATGCATCGCGTGGCAGGACGAACAGACGTCGTGATAGACCTTGTAGCCGCGTTGCAGCTGCTCCTGGTCGAAGCGGCCGAACGGCCCCTCGAAGCTCCAGTGCACGTCTTTCGGCGTCGCCTGTGTGGTGGCGGCCAACGACGCCTGGGCTGCGGCGGCGAGACCTAATGCCGCCGCGATCGCGAACGCTTTGCGCAGCATCAGGCTTTAACCCTTCTTCTCGGGCGCGCTTGTGGCGCCGGCGGGGACAGAGGCGGGATGGGAGAGCACCGGGGTCGAAATCGATTCCGGCACCGGCAGCGGGGTCTCGAACAAGGGCAGGAAGAGCTGCACCGGGATCAGGTAGGCGAAGTACAAAAGCGTGCCGAGCCGCGAGAGCCAGACGTCGGTGTTGATCCCGTAATCGACGAGCACGAAGCCCGGGCCGACGCCGGGGATGACCGCGGCGTCCGGCTCGTGCGCGCCGCACCAGCCCAGGACCAGGCAGGTGAGCAGGAAGAGCGCCAGGAAGATGCGCGCGGTCGGCCGGTAGCGCATCGAGCGCACCTTGGACCGGTCGAGCCAGGGCAGCACGAAGAGCACGCCGATCGCGCCGAACATGGTCAGCACGCCCAGGAGCTTGTTCGGCACCGCCCGCAGCATGGCGTAGTAGGGCAGAAGGTACCACTCCGGCACGATGTGCGCCGGCGTCACCAGCGGATTGGCCGGCACGTAGTTATCCGCGTGGCCCATGCCGTCGGGATTATAGAAGACGAAGGCCGCGAACAGGATCAGGAAGACCCCGGCGCCGAAGGCGTCTTTGATCGTGTAATAGGGGTGGAACGGAACCGTATCGGCCTCGCTCTTCACGTTCACGCCGGTCGGATTGTTGTTGCCGGGCACGTGCAGCGCCCAGATGTGCAGCACCACCACGCCGGCGATGACGAACGGCAAGAGATAGTGCAGCGAGAAGAACCGGTTCAGCGTCGGGTCGTCGACCGCGAACCCGCCCCAGAGCCAGGTGGTGATCGGAGGCCCGACCACCGGCAGCGAGCCCAGGATGTTGGTGATGACGGTGGCGGCCCAGAAGCTCATCTGGCCCCAGGGCAGCACGTAGCCCATGAAGGCGGTGATCACCATCAGCAGGTAGATCACCATGCCCAGCAGCCACAGCACCTCGCGCGGCGCCTTGTAGGAGCCGTAATAGAGGCCGCGGAACATGTGGATATAGACCGCCAGGAACATCATCGCCGCGCCGTTGGCGTGGATGTAGCGGATCAGCCAGCCATAGTTCACGTCGCGCATGATGTGCTCGACCGAGTCAAAGGCCAGCGTGGCGTTGGGCACATAGTGCATCGCCAGGATGATGCCGGTGACGATCTGGGTGACCAGGCAGACGCCCAGGATGGCGCCGAAGGTCCACCAATAGTTCAGGTTCTTCGGCGTCGGGAAATCACCGAGGTCCACACCGAACCGGATGATCGGCAGGCGCGTGTCGAGCCAGCGCTCGATGCCCGTCTTGGGCTCGTAGGTCGAATGTCCGCTCATCTCGAATGTCAGCCGATCTTGATCTTGGTGTCGGATTCGAAGGCGTAGTCGGGCAGATAGAGGTTCTGCGGCGCCGGTCCGGCGCGGATGCGGCCCGAGGTGTCATAGACCGAGCCGTGGCACGGGCAGAGCCAGCCGCCGTAAGGCCCCTGGCCGAAGTTCGGCACGCAGCCGAGGTGGGTGCAGACGCCGATCACCACCAGCCACTGCGGCTTGCCGGGCTTGTGGCGCGAGGCGTCGGTGGCCGGGTCGCGCAGATTGGCGTGGTCGCCCGCGACCGCGTCGGCGATCTCTTTCGGCGTGCGATAGCGCACGAAGACCGGCTTGGAGCGCCACTTGACCACCACCTGTTGGCCTTGCTGCACCTTGGTCAGGTCGAATTCGATGGAGGAAAGGGCCAGCGTGTCGCTTGACGGGTTCATCTGGTCGATGAACGGCCACGCGATCGCCGCCACCCCGCCAACGCCGGCCGCGACGGTGGCGATGACGATGAAGTCGCGCCGGCTGGGATCGTCCCCGCCGTGATTCTCGGGACTGGCTGCGGTATCGGCCAACTTGAACTCACCCTTCGCTTCGCCGGCCGAACCAAGGCGCCCGACACGTCTGACGATCTCGACCTTGCGCAGGCCGCCTGCCACAACACGCGGACTGCAAGGCGTAGGCAACCGGGCATCAACGCTCCGCCCGATTCACCGCCGCCCGCGAGTCGCCTTGCCCCGCCAACGTCTTGTGCTGGATCGCTTAGAATGCGCCTCGCTCTTTTTCAACCAGACATTCCGCAAAACCTTGGCGGCGCCATACGACTGAGCGCCTGTATGGGCGCGGCGCTCGAAATTATCGAGCCTTGCGGCTTTCCGCTGCCGGACCGTTCGCTCAAGCGGGCGGCGCTTGACTATGGCGGCCATGCCGAGGTGATCCGGCATGGTTCCTGGACGGATTTCCTTGCGCACGAGGCTCGCAAAGGCGGCCGCCTGCTCCTTTTCACCACCCGCGGCGCAAGGCCGTTCACCGATTTCGCCTATCGGCCCGGAGACACCCTGCTGTTCGGTCGCGAAAGCGCCGGCGTTCCCGACGAGGTCCACGCCGCCGCCAACGCCCGCCTGCTCATTCCCATGCAGGCCGGGATGCGCTCGCTGAACGTGGTCGCGGCCGCCGCCATGGCGCTCGGTGAGGGCTTAAGACAGACGAATGGCTTTCCCAGCCCGGCCTAAGCGATGTAGTTGGCCGCCATGACCGAGCTCTCCGCCGAGATCGAAGATCGCAGGACCCGCGCCAAGGTCTGGTTCGAGTCGCTGCGCGACCGCATCGTCGCCGAGTTGGAGCTGCTGGAGGACGAGGCGCCTTACGAGCTCTATCCGGAGGGGCCGGGCCAGTTCGACCTGCGCCCCTGGACGCGGGAGACTGGCATAGGCGGCGGGACCGGCGGCTTCCTGACCGGCCGCTTCTTCGAAAAAGGTGGCGTGCACACCTCCGCCGCCAATGGCCGCTTCACCCCGGAAATGGCCGCGACCATGCCGGGCGCCGACCAGGACCCCACTTACGTCTCGGCCTCGATCAGCCTGATCCTCCACCCCCGCTCGCCGCGCGTGCCGGCCGTGCACATGAACACGCGCTTCTTGTCGACGGCGGTCAGCTGGTTCGGCGGCGGAGCCGATCTGACGCCGACTCTGGACGAACAGCGCAGCCAGGACGCGCCGGACGCCGCGGCCTTCCACGCCGCGATGCGCGCCGCCTGCGACGGCTACGATCCTGAGGCCTATGGCAAGTACAAGGCCTGGTGCGACGAGTACTTCTACCTTCCGCATCGCAAGGAGCCGCGCGGCGTCGGCGGCATCTTCTACGACCAGCTGAACTCCGGCGACTTCGAGCGCGACTTCGCCTTCACCCGCGCGGTGGGCGAGGCCTTCCTCGACGTCTATCCCCGCATCGCCCGCCACCGGATGAGCGAACCCTGGACCGAGGACGATCGCGAGGAGCAGCTCATTCGCCGCGGCCGCTATGTCGAGTTCAACCTGCTTTACGACCGCGGCACCATGTTCGGCCTTCGCCAAGGCGCCAACATCGAGACCATGCTCTCCTCGATGCCGCCGATGGTGCGCTGGCCTTAAGCCTTCGCTGGCGTGAACGCCCTTGGCCGGCGGGCGCCGCCCTGCCTGGCGAACATCCAGCCGGGATATTCGGACGGGATGGCGCTGACCTCGTCCAGCCTGGCGATCTCCTCGGCGCTCAAGGTCAGATCGACCGCGGCCAGGTTGTCGTCCAGCTGTTCGAGGGTCTTGGCGCCGATGATCACGCTCATCACATGCGGCTTCGCGAGCAGCCAGGCCAGGGCCACCCGCGCCACAGAGACCTCGTGGGCCTTGCCGATCTCGCGCATGGCCGCCACCACCGGCCAGGCCCGGTCCTTATCCACCGGCGGGAAGTCGAAGGCGACGCGGCGCGCGCCCTCGGGCGTATTGGCGCCGGGACCGAACTTGCCGGAAAGCAGGCCGCCGGCCAGGGGCGACCAGACCATCAGGCCAAGCTTCTCCTCGCTGAGCATAGGGACCAGCTCGCGCTCGAGCTCGCGGCCGGCGATGGAATAATAGGCCTGCAGGGTCTCGAAGCGCGCATAGCCCTTGGCCTCGCTGCGTCCCAGGGCCTTGGCGATCTTCCAGGCCGCCCAGTTGGAGACGCCGATATAGCGCACCAGGCCCTGGCGGGTCAGGTCGTCAAGCGCGCGCAGGGTCTCGTCGATCGGCGTGACCGTGTCGTTGCCGTGGATCTGATAGAGGTCGATATGGTCGACCTGCAGGCGCTCCAGGCTGCCGTGAACCGAGTCCATGATGTGGCCGCGCGAGGCGGCCTTGTCGTTGGGGCCTGGCCCCATCTCGCCGAAGACCTTGGTGGCGATCACCACGTCCTTGCGGGCCGTGCCCAGGTTCTTGAAGGCCTGGCCCAGCAGGCGTTCGGACTGGCCGAAGGAATAGACGTCGGCGGTGTCGAAGAAATTCACCCCCGCGGCGATGGACCGGCCGACGATGGCGTCCACCTCGGCCTGGCCAAGGCCGCCAATGGCCTTCCAGATGCCGGCCTCGGCATTGCCACCGAAGGTCATCGCCCCCAGGCAGATTTCCGAGACGAACAGGCCCGTTTTGCCGAGCTGATTGTACTTCATGAAGCGCTCCTCAGAATTCGAACCATATGGGCGCCGCGTCGGGCTGGCGAAAGACGCCGGTCGACGAAGCGCTGGTGATCAACTCGCGCCCTGCAGGCCCGCGACCAGCTCTTCGGCCTTTTTGAACAGGGCCGGATCGACAACCGCGCCCGAGGCCGCAGCGTTCTCGTCGAGCTGTTCGGGGCGGCTGGCGCCGACGATGGCCGAGGCGACATTCGGCTCGCGCAGCACCCAGGCCAGGGAAAACTGCCCGAGCGTCAGCCCGGCCTCGGCGGCGATGGGTTTCAGCTGCTGAACCCGCTCCAGCACCGGCTTTTCCATCCAGCGGGCGATCGCCGAACCCATGGTATCGGAGGTGGCGCGGGTGCCGGCCGGCGGCGGCGAATTCGGATCGTACTTGCCGGTAAGGACCCCTTGCGCCAACGGCGACCAGACGATCTGCGACACGCCATTGGCGGCGCAGATGGGGATGACTCTCCGCTCCGGACGACGCCAAAGCAGCGAATATTGCGGCTGGCTGGATACAAACCGCTCGACGCCGGGAATGGCGAAGGCCGCCTCGATCTGTTCCGGCGACCATTCGGAAAAGCCGATCCAGCGCACCTTGCCGGCGCGCACGATCTCCGACAGCGCCTGCATGGTCTCTTCCAGCGGCGTGTCGGGATCGTAGCGGTGGCACTGATAGAGGTCGACATAGTCGGTGCGCAGTCGCTGCAGCGAGGCGTCGATCTGCTTGAATACCTGGGCGCGGGAGAGGCCCCTGTCGGTATCGCTCATCGGCACGAACAGCTTGGTGGCCAGCACGTAGCTGTCACGCGGGCGTTTCGCCAGCGACTCGCCCAATACCGTTTCCGCGGCGCCGCGCCCATAAGCGTTGGCGGTGTCGATGAAGTTGATGCCTAAGTCGAAGGCCCGATCCAGACAGGCGCGGGCCTTGTCCGCCTCGACGCCCACCCCGTAGGTGAGCCATGATCCGAGCGAGATTTCCGAGATCTTGAGGTCGCTGGCGCCGAGTTTGCGGTACTTCATGTCCTATCGTTCCTCCTGAACGGTCGCTGACGTTTCTCATTGAAGACGGCGCGGCTTTAAGGCGGCGCCGTCACCCAGGGACCGGCGATGTCGTGCATGCGGTCAATGGCGTTTGAGGGTTTGTATTGGCCATGTCGGCGTTAGGAAGTCCATCTGCATATCGCGGCTCAATAGGCCATGCCCTGGGCGACCGACTTCAGCCGCTCGACGATGGAAAGCTTGTCGTCGATGAAGTCCTGGTCGATCCACCAGGCCTCGATCTCGCGCATCACCTCACCGACCATGGGGCCTTCGGGCACGCCGGCGGCCATCACTTCCTGGCCGGTCAAGGGGAAGGTCGGTCTTGGCCAGCTTTGCGCCATGGGCAGCAGCGCGCGCCACTGCATGGCCGCGGCGTTGCGGTCGGACCCCGCCCAGCCCAGCATCAGCCGGTCGCAGAAGGCGTCGATGCCCAGCTGGTAGACCGCCCGCCTGGCCTCGCGCGGGCTGAGCCAGGAGACCAGCCGGGGCTCGACGCCCAAGGCCGCGACCAGCCGGTCGCGCTGGACGTTGGATAGGCGCAGCCGCTCAGCCGTGGCCAGGCCGGCGGCCGGATCGTCGGGCAACAGCGCCGCCAGCCTGAGCAGCGGGTCGCACTGGAAGAGGTCGGACTCGATCTCGACCAGATGCTCGAACCGCGCCAGCCCATGGGCCTGCGGGACCACCAGCGACAGGATGCCGGTGGCGGCCATCAGGCGCATGGCCGGCCTGGGATCGTCGGCGGCCAGCAGCCGCAGCAGTTCCTTGGCGATGCGCTCGGCCGAAAGGCTGATCAGGCTGCCCTTCATCCGCTCGCAAGCGGCCAGGGCGTCGGCGTCGGGCTCGCCCTGGCCGTACCAGGCCAGGAAGCGGAAGAAGCGCAGGATACGCAGCCCATCCTCGCGGATGCGGGTCTCCGGATCGCCGACAAAGACGATGCGGCCGGCCCGGGCGTCGGCCTCGCCTTGGCCGGTCGGATCGAACAGACGCCCGTCGGCGTCGGCATAGAGGGCGTTCAGGCGGAAATCGCGCCGGGCGGCGTCCTCGGCCCAATCGTCGGTATAGGCCACCACGGCATGGCGCCCGTCGGTCTCGACGTCGCGGCGCAGCGTGGTGATCTCGAACGGCTTGCCGCTGGAGACGGCGGTCACCGTTCCGAACTCGACGCCGGTCGGGACCGCCTTCAGGCTTGCCGCCTTCAGCGTCGCCGTCACCCGGTCGGGGGTCAGGGTGGTGGCGATGTCGATGTCGGCGACGGGGCGGCCGATCACGGCGTTGCGTACGCAGCCGCCGACAAAGCGCGCGCAATCGGCGCCGCCGGCCGCCTCCAGCGCCGCCATCACCGCGCGGGTTTCCGCCGCCTTCATCCAGGGCTTCACACCGATATTGGTTTCGCTGCTCATACGCTCGCCGCCGCCTCGCCATAAAGGCGTTCGTAGAGCACCCGCACCATGCCCGCCGTCGCGCCCCAGATCACCCGATCCTCATAGGACATGGCGTAGAAATAGCGGCGCAGGCCGTCGGCCTGCTCACGAAACTGCCGCTCGTGATTGCCGGGCTCCATCAGGAAGGCGAAGGGCACCTCAAAGACGTCGGCGACCTCGTCCGGATTGGGCGTCAGGTGGAAGCCTGGACGCACGAAGCCGACCACCGGGGTGATGTCGTAGCCGGTGCGGGTCTGGTAGGTGGACGACAGGCCGGCCACCGTGACGAAGGACGAGTCCAGGCCGATCTCCTCATGCGCCTCGCGCAGCGCCGTGACCCAGGGCGTCTCGCCGGGGTCGGAACGGCCGCCGGGAAAGGCGATCTGGCCGGTATGGGCGCGCAGCGTGTCGGAGCGGCGCGTCAAGACCACCGTCACCCCGGCCTCATGCTCGACCAGCGGCACCAGCACCGCGGCCGGGTTCAGCACCACGCCGTCCACGCGCGCGTCGGGGTTCAGGTCGAAATCGGAGGTGGCCGGCGGCTTGTCGGGATCGTAGCTGTCGAGCGGGTCGAGACGGCCGATGATCCATTCCCGCATCTGCGCGGGCGTCATGAGCTGTGCGCCCGGGTCGGCCCGACCGGAAACCAGACGCCGTGCGACTGGACAGACATCGCTGTCCCCGCCCCGGTCTCATGCTCCTCGGCCATCTCGGCCAGTTCGTAGAAGACCGGACGCGCAATCAGAGCCTCGAGGCCGCGGCGGACATGCAGATAGGGCCGGGGCTCATCGGTCTCCGCGTCCATCTCGACGCGGATCGCATTGTCCGGCCCGGCCTCGACCACGTCGCCGACATTGGTCAGGAACCGCAACACCCCATCGTCGGCATCGACCCGCACGGCGATGAAGGGCGCGTCCTCCACCGTGATCTTCATCTTCTCCACCGGCGTCACCAGGTGGAAACCGTCCGGATCCTTGCGCAGCACGGTCGAGAACAGCCGCACCAGGGCCTCGCGGCCGATCGGCGTGCCCTCGTGGAACCACAGGCCATCACGCTTGATGACGATATCGATCTCGCCGCAGTGCTCGGGATGCCACAGATGCACGGGCGGCAGGCCGCGGCCCGGCGCCTGGGTCTTCGCCGCGGCGATGACGCCGTCGAGGCCCGCGGGTGTGGTTTCAGTCATATGGCGAAGGTAGGCCCTGGCCCCCTCGCCCTCAACCCATCCCCGGCGTCACCCGCCGTTCAGGCTGGGCCGGAAGTCGCCTCGGCCGTTCGGGGTGAAGTCCAGCACGCCCCACAGCGGCCAGATCAGGTCGACGTGGCGCGGGTCCTGGCCGGGATCGCGCGGTGCGAAGGCCAGCTCCGTGGCATAGCTGTGGCGGATGACCCCGGCCTTGCGGCTGAAGACGTTCAGGATCGGCCACTGATCGCCGGCGGCGTCCTCGCCGTGATAGTCGGGATTGTAGCTGTTCGAGGCCGAGGACAGCAGACGCAGGTCGCGCCAGCCCCGTTCCGCCGCGAAGGCGCGGATCCGGGTGATCGGCGAGCGCGCGATGACCACCAGACTGGCATTTCGGCCGATCGGGACGGCCGCGCCGTCCAGGCTGTCCAGCATGGAGGTGCAGGACGGGCAGGCGTGCTGCATCCTGGGTCCATACATGAAGCTGTAGGCCACCAGCGTGTCGTGGCCGCCGAACAGGTCCGACATGCGGACGGGTCTGGCCTCGTCGCCTTCCTCGAAGACGTAGTCCTCGGCCACCTCGCCGCCGGGCGGCAGCGCGCGCCTCTGCGCCGCGACAGCCTCGATCTGGCGACGCAGCGCCGTCTCGGCCTCGAGCAGATCGTTGCGGGCCTGGCGGTAGGTGGCGCTCTCGTTCGGAAACCGGCAATCGTGCAGAGCGCGGGTTGCGGTGTCGGTCATGGGATGTCTCCGTCAGGATCTGTCAGCGGCCTGCACGATACCGGTCAGGACCCCGGCCGCACCGGGCGCGAGCGCGCGAGACATCACGCGGGCGGGGTCAACCGGACCTGGCATGACTATGCGCCCGGGCGGAACAGCCTGAAACCCCAGCGGCTCGAAATAGGGCGCGTCCCCGACGAGCAGGATCAGAGCGTGGCCCGCCGCCTCGGCCGCTTCGCAGGCGCGCAGAATCAAGGCCGCGCCCAGGCCCCGGCTGCGCCACTCCGGCTCGACGGCGAACGGTCCGAGCAGCACCGCCGGCGTGGCGCCGATCCGGATCGGCCACATGCGCACGCAGCCGACCAGGACGCCCTCCGACCAGGCGACATAGGAGATGTCGAGCAGGGGGTGGTTGTGCTCGCGCAGCCGCTCGGCCGCCTTGACGTATCGCCCAGGGCCGAAGGCGCGTTCGATCAGCGCATCGACCGCGCCCGCCTCATTCGGCTGTTCGAGGACCAGGGGCGGCAGCGCGCCGTCTGCGGCGGAGGACGAGTCGGTCATGAGGGGGCTTCGCGGACAGGACTAAGGGCGATGACATGGACCCTATCCGTGAAACGCCTGCGACGGCGCCAGGAAGGGGGGCTCAGCGGCGGAACGGGGCCCGCATCGATGATCGCCGACGTCGCATGTCCTTGCCGTTTCCGTTCGCGAAGAAGGCGGCCCGCATAGGGCGCGCGGGCGCGCGCGTCAACGCCAAGCTCACATTGCGGCGCGGCTCCTCGCACGTTAAGGCCGGCCATGGCCGACGCCGCCCCGCCGCCCGCGACCTCGCTGTTGAAGGAGCGGGACTACATCCTTTTCTGGGCCTGCCGATTCGCCGGCAATCTCGCCGTCTCCATCGAAAGCGTCGCGCTCGGCTGGCAGATCTACGCGCTCGCCCGGCGCAGCCTGGATGTTGAGCACTCGGCCTTCCTGGTCGGCATGGTCGGCCTGGCGGCGTTCGCGCCGCTCTTCCTGCTCGCCCTGCCGGCGGGCGAGACGGCCGATCGGCACAATCGCAAGCTCATCCTCAGGCTCTGCTTCGTGGCCGAGGCGATTGTGGCGGCAAGCCTCGCCCTGGTCAGCCACCTGCACCTGGCCAGCACGACGCTGTTCTTTGGCGCATCGCGGGCCTACATGCAGCCGGCCAATACCGCGCTTGGGCCAACCCTGGTGCCGCGCGAGCTACTGTCCCGCTCCATCGCCTGGAACTCCCTGGCCGGACAGACCGCCGGCATCGTCGGGCCGGCGCTTGGCGGCATCCTGGTCAGCCTGTCGCCCACCCTCGCCTACGGGACTTCGGCGGCGCTCTTCATCGTCTCGGCGTTCGCCACCTTCGCGATACGCAAAAGCGCCCCGCCGGTCGTGCATACGGCCTCGCGCATCACGCTGATCAAGGAGGGGCTGGTCTATGTCTGGGAGAACAAGATCGTCTTCGGCGCCATCTCGCTCGACCTGTTCGCGGTTCTGCTAGGCGGAGCCACGGCGCTGCTGCCGGTGTTCGCGCGCGATGTGCTGCACGTCGGGCCCGCCGGCTTCGGCATCCTGCGCACCGGACCGGCCATCGGCGCCGCGGCGGTGGCGCTGACCCTGGCCAGCCGCCCGATCCGCCATCGCGCCGGGCTGACCATGTTCGCCGGCGTGGCGGTGTTCGGCCTGGCGACCATCGTTTTCGCCCTGTCGCGGTCGCTCTGGCTGTCGGTCGCGGCTCTTGCGGTGCTGGGCGGCGCGGACATGCTGTCGGTCTTCGTGCGCCAGACCCTGGTCCAACTGGTCACCCCCGACCCCATGCGCGGACGGGTGGCGGCGGTCTCCACCCTGTTCATCTCCGCCTCCAACGAACTGGGCGAATTCGAGAGCGGCGTCGTGGCCAGATTCCTCGGACCGGTGGGCGCGGCCATCTTCGGCGGCGTCGGCGCATTGATCGTCACCGGGGTTTGGGCGAAACTCTTTCCGGCCTTGCGCAAGGCCGACCGGCTCGCCTAGGCCGTCGGCGAAATTCAATTCATTTAGGGAGATAGATCATGGGAATATTGAACGGGAAGGTGGTTTTGGTCACCGGCGGCGGTAACGGCATTGGCCGCGATTGCGCGCTGATCGCGGCCAAGGAAGGCGCCAAGGTGCTGGTCAACGACCTGGGCGGCAGCTTGGCGGGCGGCGACGAAGGCTCGGCGGGTCCGGCCGAAATGGTGGCGCAGGAAATCCGCGCCGCCGGCGGCGAGGCCGCCTCCAATTCCGAGAGCGTCACCTCGCTGAAGGCGGTCGAGGGCATGGTGAAACAAGCGCTGGACACGTTCGGCGGCCTGCACGCGGTGATCAATCCCGCCGGCATCCTGCGCGACGGCATGTTCCACAAGATGAGCGAAGAGGACTGGGACAAGGTCATCGATGTCCATCTGCGCGGCTCGTTCAACGTGGCGCGGGCGACCATCGAGCATTTCCGCGAGCAGAACGACGGCGCCTACGTCTTCTACACCTCGACCTCGGGCCTGTTCGGCAATGTCGGCCAGACCAATTACGGC
Organism: uncultured Caulobacteraceae bacterium; assembly: GCA_937890965.1. Classification (GTDB taxonomy): domain Bacteria; phylum Pseudomonadota; class Alphaproteobacteria; order Caulobacterales; family Caulobacteraceae; genus Poindextera. The sequence continues at coordinate 17,986 of CALAEG010000183.1, forward strand.
GCGGCCAAGATGGGCATTGTCGGCCTGTCGCGGATCATCGCCATGGAAGGCGCGCGCAACAATGTCCGCGCCAACGCGCTCGCCCCCGTGGCCTGGACGCGCATGACCCAGTCGGTGCCGGTGAAGGACGAGGCCGCCGCGGCGCGCCGTCAGACCATGGCGGAATCCATCCGCCCCGATCAGCCGGCCAAGCTCTCGGTGGCGCTGATCTCGGACGCCGCCAAAAACGTCTCCGGCCAGATCTTCGGGGCCAGCGGCGACAACCTGATCCTCTACAGCCAGCCGCGCCCGATCGTGAACCTGAACAAGGCGGAAGGCTGGACCCCGGAAACCATCCTGTCGGAAGCCTTCCCGCAGATGCAGGACAAGTTCTACCCGCTGATGCGCGCGCCCCTGCAGCCGCAACCAGCGGCGGAACCGGCCAAGGCCTAGCGCGCCAGCCAGGCCTCCCGGGTCATTTCCCAGTAGAGCGAACGGCGTACGGCCCCATCGGGCCGTACGCTTTCGCGCTCGCCCATACGCACGAAGCCGGCGGCGTCGATCAGCCTGGCGGAGCGGACATTGTCCAAGGCGGCGGTCAGGCCGATCAGGCGCACGCCCAGGCTCTCGAACATCCAGCCGAAGCTGCGCAGGGCGCCGGCGCCGCCCTGGCCGCGGCCCTGTCGGTCGGCGCGCGTGGCCCCGGCCAGTTCGGCGGCGCTGCGTTCCGGCCAGACGCTGAACTTGGCGTAGCTGATCAGGTCGCCGTCGGCGTCGCGGGTGAGGACGAGCAGGCCGTCGCCACGGTCGCGCTCGGCCTCGCAGGCGACGATCCAGGCGTGGATGTTTTCCGCCGTGATCGGGCGCGGCAGGTCGTAGATCGGGTCGGAGACAGCCGGATCGCGCAGCAGCTCCGCGAGCGCCTCGGCGTCCCCCGGTCCAGCCAGCGCCCGGCCTTCGCCAAGGGCCGCGAGGTCCGGATCGCGCACAGCGGCGCGGATGGCGGCCGCCTCCGCCGCCGTCGCCTCAAGGACGGTTTTAGGCGGCGCGCTCATGGGCCGGCCAGGCTGGCCAGCGCCTCGCCAGACAGGCGGCGGGTGATCCATTCCGACTTCGCCGTCGCGCCCAGCGCGTCGTAGAAGTTGATCGCCAGCGTGTTCCAGTCGAGCACCGCCCACTCCAATCGCGCCAGCCCTTCGTCGCGGCAGCGCTCGGCGAGGCGGCGTAGCAGCGCCAGTCCGGCGCCGCGTCCGCGCGTCTCGGCCCGCACGAACAGATCTTCCAGATAGAGGCCGTGCCGGCCCTCGAAGGTGGAGACGCTGTAGAACCAGAGCGCGAAGCCCACGGCCTCGCCGTCCAGCTCGGCGATGTCGCAGAAGGCCCGCGGCGACGGGCCGAACAGGATGGCGGCGATGTCGGCCTGGCTGGCCTTCACCTCGTGCGCCAGCTTTTCGTACGCGGCCAGTTCGCCGATCAGGGCGAAGATCAGGGACGCGTCGGCGGGCGTTGCGGGACGGATGACGGCGGTCATAGGCCGACCCTGCCAGCCGGGCGCGCCGCGTCAACCGCTTTAGTCGAGCCCCCGGCTTGAAAGCTCTTCCTTCAATTGCGCGTTCGAGCCGAACTGGATGGCGTCCCAGCCGAGGCTTTGCGCCAGAGCGATATTGGCCGCGGAATCATCGATGAAGAGGATGGCGGCTGGATCGACCCCCAGCCGCCTGGCGACGGCGACAAAGGCGGCGGGTCCTGCCTTGCTCAGGCCAAGCTCGGCCGACCAGAACATCGGATCGAGCACGGCTCCGGGCGGGAAGAGCTCGCCGACGAAGGCCGGATTGTCGCTGAATCCGCCCACCGTGACGCGCCTCCGCAGCTGCGCGACCAGGGCCCAGAGCGGCGCATTGGGCGGCTCGAAGGCGCTCAGGATCAGGGCTCGCGTCTTGGCCGTCGAGACGAGTCTGCCGGCCACATCGGACAGGGCCGCCGCGACTTCGGTCTCGCTGGCCTGGCCGCGGTCGAGGCGGGCGTGGATATCGGAATCCATGAACCGGCGCGCCGCGTCGGGCGCGATGCCGAGCTCCCGGGAGATGACGCCGACCCGCCGCTCCCGGTCGAAGGGCAGCAGCACCCCGCCCAGGTCGAAGAGGATGATCTCAGTCGCCGCCACCGGGCGCTCAGCCTCCGATGACGACGCCTGGCGGTGGGACGCTGTCGGCGGGCACGAAGAAGTCGGCCATCAGCGGCGTGTTGGGATCGACGCGGTATTTCTGGAAGTCCCGCTCGCCCTCGGCATAGAGGAAGCTGTCGTCGATCAGGAAGTTGCCGCTGAAGCTCTTGGCCGGCTTTTCGAAGATGGCGTGGGCCGCATCGCCCATGATCTCGACGGTGCGGCAGGCCTTCATGCCATCGTCGCCGGCCAGCGCGAACCTGATGGCGGCGGTGGCGATGCCGGTGCGCGGCCACAGCGCGTTGAAGGCGATGCCGTCGGCCTTGTACTCCTCGGCCATGCCCAGCACACACATCGACATGCCGAACTTGGCCATTGAATAGGCGACATGGCCGGCGAACCAGCGCGGCGCCATGTCGAGCGGCGGCGACAGCATCAGCACGTGCGGGTTGGCCGCCCGCTTCAGGTGCGGGATGCAGGCCTTGGAGGTCAGGAAGGTCCCGCGCGCATTGATCTGGTTCATCAGGTCGTAGCGCTTCATATCCGTCGCCTCGGTGCCGGTCAGGCTGATGGCCGAGGCGTTGTTGACGCAGATGTCGATGCCGCCGAACTTGGCCGCCGCCTGCTCCACCGCCTCGAGCACATTGGCGTCGTCGCGCACGTCGACGATCAGCGGCAGGGCGTGGCCGCCGGCCTTCTCGATCTCCTCGGCGGCCGTATAGATGGTGCCGGGCAGGTGCTTGTGCGGCTCGGCGGTCTTGGCGGCGATGGCGATATTGGCCCCGTCGCGGGCGGCGCGCAGCGCGATGGCCAGGCCGATGCCGCGGCTGGCGCCGGTGACGAAGAGGGTCTTGCCTGAAAGGCTCATAGGTCGGCTCCCGTGGTCTTGACGGACAGGTCCCAGAGCCGCTCGGCGGCTTCCGGGTCGAGCGCGTGGGGCATGACGCCGTGCACCGGGTCGTCTTGGCTCCAGGCCGCGGCTTGCGCGCAATCTTCCAGATAGAGGCCGCCGATGCCCTCCAGTTCCGGCGCAAGCGCGGCCCAGACGCTGGTCGCGGCGCCCTGCTCGGTCGACTTGAAGCGGTCGTTGATCTTGCCTTGCTCGTCCATCCAGCCGAAGGCGATCATCTCCTCGCGCGGCAGGTGGCGCTGCAGCGGGGTCATGATGCCGCCGGGCATGACCGCGTTGGCGGTGACGCCGCGCCCGGCGAAGCGGCGGTTGAAGCCGACCGCGAACAGCGAATTGGCGGTCTTCGACTGGCCGTAGGATTCCCACTTGTCGTAGGGCCGCGCGCGGTAGTGCGGGTCGTCCCAGTTGATGCCCGACCGGCGGTGGCCGATCGAGCTCAGCTCCACCAGCCGGGCGCTGCGCCCGGCCTTGGCCGCCTTGGCCATGGCTGGCGCCATCAGCGTGCTCAGGGTGTAGTGGCCGAAGTGGTTGGTGCCGATCTGCATCTCCAGCCCGTCGTCCGTATAGGACTGCAGACAGGCCATGACTCCGGCATTGTTGATCAGGATGTCGACCGGCGCCCCGCCCCACTCGTCGACGAAGCCGCGTACGGAGGCCTGGTTGGACAGGTCGAGCCGACGGACGTTCGCCTTCGGCCCCTTGGCGGTGCGGTTGATCTCCGCCGCGACGGTTTCGCCGGCCTCCAGGTTGCGGACGGCCAGGGTGACCTCGGCGCCAGCCTCGGCGAGCGCGCGGGCGGTCTCGACCCCAATGCCGGTCGCCGCGCCGGTGACGATGGCGCGTCGGCCGCCGAGATCATGGCCGGCGGCGACCTCGCGGGCGGTGGATTTGGCGCCAAAGGCCGATGTGATGCGTGTGTCTGTGCTCATGCCCGACCATACCAGATGACGCCGGCTTCGTCCGGGACGGCCTTGGCCAGGCCGCGAACGAGCAGGCAGTTGAGATGCGCCAGGGCCTCGCCCGTGGCCATGCCCAGCAGTTCCGGCCCGATCGAGCGGGCGAAAAGCGCGCCGAAGATGTCGATAGAGCGCCTTGGCTCGGCCAGGGTGCGCATCAGCCGCTCAAGGCCGCGCTCGTGGCCGCGGATCAGGTGGTCGAGCCGGGCGTGCAGGCCGAGAAAGGGGTCATTGTGCGCCGGCAGCACCAGCACTTCGTCGGGCACGATGGTCTTGATGCGGGCGAGCGAGGTCAGCCATTCGCTCAAGGGATCGCCGTCGGGCTCGGTCGGGAAGACCGAGACATTGGACGAGATGCGCGGCAGCACCTGGTCGCCGGAGATCATCAGCTTCAGCTCGGGTTGCCACAAGCAGGCGTGCTCCGGCGAATGGCCCGCGCCCACCACCACCCGCCAGCCGTGGTCGCCGATCTGGACGACCTCGCCGTCGGTCATGCGCCGGTAGCTGTCGGGCAGTTGATGGATATGCCGGCCGAAGCCCCCGAAGCGGGCCTTGTAGTTGTCGATCGCTTCGTCGTCCCAGCCGGCGCCGTGATAGAAGCGGATGGCGTCCTCGGGGGCCTCGCGGCCGGTGTCTTCCACCAGCATGCGGCATTGCAGATATTCCAGCCGGGTCATCCACAGCCGGCAATCGAACTTGCGCGTCAGCCAGCCGGCCATGCCGATATGGTCCGGATGCAGGTGGGTGACCAGGACGCGGGTGATCGGCAGTCCGCCCAAGGGACCCGCCAGCACCTTGCGCCAGGCCCCGGTGGTGCGCTCGGTCTGCATGCCGGTGTCGACCAGCGCCCAGCCGTCGCCATCCTTCAGCGCCCAGACATTGATGAAGCCGAGCGCGCCGTCGAGCGGCATGCGCATCCAGAGCACGCCCGGCGCGATCTCCACCGCCTCGCCGAAGGCGGGCGTCTCGGCGAGCGGATAGACCAGCGCCCGTCCATGTCCGCCAGCCTGGTCGCGCGTCGCCTCGGCCACCCCTTGCCTCCGTCCCATCCTTAGCCTTTGGCGGCCTAAACCGCGCCAGACGATGCGTCCAGCCGCTTGCCCAGATTGCGCCACGCATGGGCGCCAACTTGACCGGGGCGCCGGGCGCGGGTTTAAGCTCCGCCTCAAACGAGGAACGTCCAGGAGCAACCATGTCGAGACTTTCAGGATTTGGCCTGGCCGCGGCCGCTTTGGTGATCACGCTGATCACCGCGACAGCGAGCTTCGCGGCCCCGCCCCCGCCCGGGGCGGCGGCCATCGATCCGGCGATGCGCACCGCCGGCATGAAGGCCGCGCCGGGGCTGATCACCGAGGCGAACGTCCCCTGCACCCTCGCCGACGCACGCGAACTTGGCACCGGCACGGCCGCCGACAAGTCCCAGACGACGATCTACGAGATCGCCTGCAAAGAGGGTCTTGGCTACATCATCGGCAAGGAAACCAAGGCCGGCGCGCCGCTGCTGACCTACAACTGTTTGCAGACGTCCCTGCCCATGGCGGACGGCAAGCCGAACACCCTGGCCTGCGCGCTGCCGGCGAACGCCAACCCGGCGCAGGGCCTGCAGCCGATCGTTGCTCAGTCCGGGCGCAATTGCACGGTCGACAAGGCGCGCTACCTGGGTCCGACGCCTGACAAACAAGTCTACGAAGTGTCCTGCCAAAACGGCCAGGGGCTGGTCCTGCTGGTCCCGATCGCCGGCGGCGCGCCCGAGGCCGACAACTGTCTCGCCTATGGCGGCGCGGCGGGCGCCATCAAATGCACGCTGACCACGGCCGACCAGGAGATCGCCCCGCTCGACGCGATCGCGGCCTCCAGCGGCAAGTGCGCCGCGGTCAAGACCAAGCGTTACGTGCTGACCACCACCGACGGGTCGGACTATTTCGAAGTCGCCTGCGGCGACGGCAAGGGCTACATGCTTCAGGTCGATCACACCGGCAAGCTGGCCGACACCATCGCCTGCGCCGAGGCCTTCCAGATCGGCGGCGGCTGCACCCTGACCGACGCGCGACAGGCCCTGACCCAGCAGAACGCCGTCTACACGGACCTTTCGAAGAAGGCCGGCTTTGACTGCGCGGTGTCGAAATACGCCCTCTTCCCGAGTACCGATCCGACTAAGGACATCGTCGAGGTGGCCTGCTCCAACCGGCCTGACGGTGGCGTCGGCATCTTCCCAGCCCATGGTCCGGCCCATGTCTTTGACTGCCTGCGCTCGCAGGACGAGGGCTACAAGTGCAGCTACACGCCGGTCGAGGCGCTCTTCCCGCACCTCGATGCCGAGCTCAAGGCCAAGAACAAGGGCGGTTGCGTTGTGTCGGGGGCGCGGCCGTTCGCCCGTGGCGACGACGGTTCGGACTTCGTCGAGGTCGCCTGCGCCGACGGCGGGCCGGGCTGGGTGCTGGTCTATCCGGTCGGCGCCGCTTCGCCGTCGGAATTGCGCAACTGCGTCGAGGTGGCCAAACTGGCCGGCGGCTGTCAGCTGCCGTCGAACCGCAAGAAGACCTAGCTGGCTTTCGGCTTCAGCCCACCATCTCCGCGCGCACCTTGGCGCGGAGCACGTCGATAGGGGCGAGGCCGCGGTCGGTCTTGAAGTGCCAATAGGTCCAGCCGTTGCAGGCTGGCTGCGACTGGACCATGGCGCCCAGCTTGTGGATCGAACCGGCAAGGTCGCCGGAGGTCAGGCTGCCGTCCGCCCGCACCCGGGCCATGTGCTGACCCTTGGGCGAAAACAGCTTGTCGCCCGGGCGCAACAGCCCGGCTTCGACGATCTGGCCAAAGGCCACGCGCGGCTCGTTGCGCTTCGAACCCATGACCTCGAGGTCCTCGCCGGTCGAGGGAATCACCTGGGCGATGCGCTTTTTCGCCACCGCGACGTAAGGCGCCTCGCGCTCGATGCCGATGAACCGGCGTCCCAGCCGCTTGGCCGCGGCGCCGGTGGTGCCGGTGCCGAAAAAGGGGTCCACGATCAGGTCTCCCGGCTTGGACGAGGCCAGGATCACCCGGTGCAGCAGCGCCTCGGGCTTCTGGGTGGGGTGCGCCTTCAGGCCGTCGGCGCCCTTGATCCGCTCTTCGCCGGTGCACAGCGACAGCGTCCAGTCCGAGCGCATCTGCAACTCGTCATTGGCCATCTTCATGGCGTCGTAATTGAAGGTGTAGCGCTTCGGCCCGCGCCCCTTGGCGGCCCAGATCAGGGTCTCGTGCGCATTGGTGAAGCGCGTGCCCTTGAAGTTCGGCATCGGGTTGGACTTGCGCCAGATCACGTCGTTCAGGATCCAGAAGCCCAGGTCCTGCAAGGTGGCGCCGACGCGGAAGATGTTGTGGTAGCTGCCGATCACCCACAACGACCCGTCTGGCTTCAGTATCCGCCGGCAGGCGCCCAGCCAGGCGCGGGTGAATTCGTCATAGGCCTCGAACGAGGCGAACTGGTCCCAGTCGTCATCGACGGCGTCGACCTTGGAATTGTCCGGCCGCAGGAGGTCACCGCCGAGCTGAAGATTATAGGGCGGGTCGGCGAAGACCAGATCGGCGCAGCCCTCCGGCAGCTGGCCGAGCGCCTCAAGGCAATCGCCCTCGATAATGGTTTCAGCCCCGAAGGTCATTTAACGCCGCTCCCGCCACGATCGATGACGGTGAAGCGTTACGGTTAAAAAGCGGTGTTAGCCGCCGCCGGTCAGACCCAGCCGGGCCTTGTCCAGCTCCTCGGCGTAGCGGCGCAGCGCATAGCCTTCGGTGAGCAGGCCCAGCACCTTGCGCGTGGCCTTGCTGTCGATGACCGCCAGCGCCTCGCTTTCGGTGCGGTCGAAGAGGGCCACCGCCTCCTTGACATTCATTTCGGGAGTCAGCGCCACGTCCGCCCAGTGGGCGATATCGGCGGCGGTGCGGCCGGCGTCCTCTTCGGGCCGATCCGCGGACGCAAAGGCCTCCGAGATCAGGGCGACGCCCAGATAGCCGCCGTCGGCGTCCACCACGACCACCCTCTGGGTTGAGCCGAGCGGATAGCGGCGACGGAGCTCCTTCAGGCTGGACTCAGCGGGGATGGTCGAGGGATCGCGCCGCATCATACGGCCAACGGTCAGCATGCGCATCCAGCCGACGTCGATGGCGCTGCGAATGGTCTCGCCCCGCAGGTGCAGTCGCCACGTGGAGAAGGAATAGCCGAAGGTCTCGCGCACGGTGAGACTGGTCACCAGGGCCGCGGCCAGGACGATGCTGGTCACCGCGAAATCGCCCGTCGTCTCCAGCACCAGGAAGGACATGGTCAGCGGCCCGCCGACCACGGCCACGGCCAGCGAGGCCATGCCGACCAGGATGCACAGGGTCGGGTCGATCGACAGCTGCGGCGCAACCAGCGTGAAGACGACGCAGAATAGCTTGCCCATCAGCGCGCCCAGGAAAAGCGAGGCGAAGAAGAGGCCGCCGCGAAAGCCGGAGCCCAGCGACACCACCGAGGCGGTGACCTTCAGCCCGATCAGGAAGAGCAGGGCCGCGATGGAGAGCTTGGCCGGAATGTCGACGCTGAGCGCGCCATGGCCGGCCGCCAGCACCTGCGGGGTGATCAGGGCAAGTCCCGTCAGGATGCAGCCGCCGATCGCCGGCCGCACACCCCTGGGCAGCCGCGTCCAGTCGAGCGCGCGCTCTAGCAGATAGACCGCGCGCATGACCACGATGCCGAGGCCGGCGCAGAGCAAGCCCAGCAGGATAACGCTCAGATAGTCCGACAGGTTGAGCACCCCGGCCGGCGGCGCATGGATGGCGTAGGTGGTGGCGCGGACGGCCCGCGCGGTCAAAACCCCGGCCAGGCTGGCGACCAGGATCGGCGCGGCGGACGAGACTGTATAGGTGCCGACGATCAGCTCGAAGGCGTAGAAGGCGCCGGTCAGCGGCGCCCCGAACGCCGCCCCGATGGCCCCGCCGGCCCCGCAGCCGACCAGCATGCGCAGGTCGTTGCGCCTGAGCCGGAGCATGCTGCCGAGCTTTGAGGCCAGGCCCGCGCCCACCTGGGCATAGCCGGCCTCGAGCCCGACCGAGGCGCCGAAACCGTTGGAAAGCAGGGTCTGGGCGGTGACCCAGAGGCTGTCGCGCAGGGACATGCGCCCGCCGTGCAGGGCGTTGGCCTCGATCGGGTCGACCGGGATGGTCGGCCGGCGCCGGTTCCACAGCCAGGCGCCAATCCCCAGGATCACCCCGCCCAGGATCGGCGCCTCATAGCCGCGTTTCAGATGCTTGACGCCGCTCAGCCGCTCGCCGGTCAGGCCGAACAGCAGGTTGTGCATGTCGCTGGAGAGGGTGCCGATCAGCGCGACCGAAAGGCCGGCCGCTACGCCGATGATCGCCGCCAGAATGACCAGCGAGAATTCGCTGCGCCGAACCAGGCTGCGCAGGCGACGCGCCGCGGCCTCCAGCGGCGACGAGGGGGTGCGCGCCAGGGCGGGCGCATCAGAGGCCTCCGCGGTCATCCAGCTCGGCCGCCGCCATCGGGTTCTCGCCGGCGAGGGCGAGCCTGACCGGCGCCCAGCCCATCCGATGGATCGGACAGGGCCCAAGTCGCACCAGCGCCTCGCCGTGCACCGGCGCGCCATAGCCCTTGTGGGCGGCGAAGCCGTAGCCGGGATAGAGGAAGTCCATCTCCGCCATCAGTCGATCGCGGGCCGTCTTGGCCAGGATCGAGGCCGCGGCGATGGAGACCGAAATGGCGTCGCCCTTGACCACCGTCTTGATCGGGCAGGGCAGCTTGAACGCGTAGTTGCCATCGACCAGGGCGAAGGCCGGCGCGACGTGCAGGCTCTCGACCGCGCGGCGCATGGCCAGGCCCGTGGCGTGCAGGATGTTGAGGACGGCGATCTCCTCGACGCTGGCGAAGCCGACCGCCCAGGCCACCGCGCAGGCCTTGATCTCCACCTCCAGCCGCTCGCGCGCCTTTGGCGTCAACAGTTTGGAATCGTTGACGCCTTGCGGCACCCGGTCCGGATCGAAGATCACCGCCGCGGCGCTGACCGGCCCGGCCCACGGGCCCCGTCCCGCCTCGTCGACACCGCAGACCGGCGTCGGGCAGGCCGCCTCCAGCATGAGGTGGGGCCCAAGAGGTTCGACGGTCTTGGTGGTCCTGCGCGGCGGCATCAGGCGCCGGCCATACGCGAAACCGGCTCATGTCGGAAGCAGTCGACGATGTGATCGTTGACCATGCCGGTCGCCTGCATGAAGGCGTAGACGATCACCGGGCCGCAGAATTTGAACCCCTTGGCCTTCAACGCCTTGGCCATGCCGGCGGCCAGCGGCGTCTGGGCCGGGACCTCGCCAACCGTCGACCAGTGGTTTGTGATCGGCTTGCCGTCGGTGAAGGCCCAAAGGAACTCGGAAAAGTCCTCGGCGCGCTCGCGCATGTCGAGATAGAGCCGCGCCCCGGCTATGGCCGCATCGATCTTGCCGTTGGAGCGGATGATGCCGGCGTCGGCCATCAGCCGCGCGCGGTCTTCAGGCCCGAACCGCGCCACCACCTCGGGATCGAAATTGGCGAAGGCGGCGCGGAAGGCCTCGCGTTTGCGCAGGATGGTGATCCAGGCCAGCCCGGCCTGGAAGCCGTCCAGCACCAGCTTTTCCCACAGCGCCCGGCTGTCGTACTCCGGCACGCCCCATTCGGTGTCGTGATAGTCCTCGTAGAGGGCGTCGCCCCGCTGGGCCCAGGCGCAGCGATTCGGAACCTCGGTCATGGCCGCGAGGTTAGGCCCGACCGGGCGCCTTGCGAAAGGGGCCAGGGCGCCGCGCCCTCAGGCAGGGAAGTTGCGCGCCGGGCCGTCCAGCCTGAATGTGGCCCCGTCGAGCACGACGCAGGCCGGGACGGTGAGAGAGTCCCAGAACGCGAACGCCGGGACCGGATTGTATCTGGCGACCAGAGTGGTCAGCACCGTGCCGTGGGTCACGACCGCCGCAATCTGGCCGCACGCCTCCGCCTGCAGCGCCCTGACTGCGGCTTCGAAGCGGCCCCCGGCAGCCTCGGCGGTTTCTGCGCCGATCACCAAAGCTGACGGCTCGTCGAAGAACCGCCGTATCCGCGCCTTGAGTTCGTCGATCGCGCCGAAGCCGAGGCCTGTCCTGTTATTCTCGTGCAGGTCGCGGCGTGGCCGCACCTCCAGCCCAAGGCGGATGCCCACAAGCGCGGCGGTCTCCAGCGCCTTCGGCTCGAGGCTAGCGTAGATCTGGGTGACGCCCTGGCCGGCGAGTTCCGAGGCAAGCCAATCGCATCGATCTCGCCCTTCGGCGGAGAGCACCCACCGGTGCGAGGCGACCTCGGGGGTGATTTCCGGCGGCGCATGCTTGACGAGAACGAGCTTGACCACGAGAGCGGCGACTAGGGCCTGATCGCCGCGTAGACCGCATCGCGGATGGCGTCGGGAAAGGCCCCGGTCATCCCGGCGATGGCGGTGTTGGTCACGATTACCACGGACAACTCTTCCGCCGGATCGACGAACCAGGCGTTTCCATAGACGCCGCCCCAGGTCCAGCTTCCCGGCGTCTGCGGGGTCGCCGCGGCGATGGGGTCCTTAAGAACCGCCCAGCCAAGGCCGAATCCGCGGCCGGGCAGCATGATCGGAATGTCGCCGATGGCGTTGGTCGCCATCAGGTCGAGGGTGCTCTGCTTCAGCACCGGCGCCCCGCCGGTTCGCATCGCCTCGAGAAAGCGCATGAAGTCGGGCGCCGTCCCGCTCATGCCGGCGCCGGCGGAGGGGAATGAGCCCGGATCGAACATCCGGTCGGGCGCGAAGGAGATCGAGCCAGGACCGAAGGCGACCAGGTGGTGTTCGCCCATGCGCACAGGCTCTGGCGATCCGTCGCCATAGGCGGCCGCCAGCTGGTCGCGCTCGGTGACCACGAAGCCGCTATCGGCCATGCCCAGAGGCCCGGTGGTCAGCTCCTTGACCAGGTCCGGCAGAGACTTGCCTGTCGCGCCGGCGATGAAGGCGCCCAGCACGTCCATCCCCACCGAATAGATCCAGGCCGCGCCCGGCGGATAGGCCAGCGGGACCGACGCGATCCGCTTCAGATTCTCCTCCATGGACAGGCCCGGCTGGTCCATGCCGTCGGAGACGTTGGCCTGGGTGTAGGGGCCGTCGCCAGGCTCGAAGAACCGGTACATCAGGCCGGCGGTATGGGTCATCAGCTGGCGCACGGTGATGACCGGCGTCTCGCCCGTTGGCAGTTTCGGCCGAAAGCCCGGCAGGAACCGCGTCACCGGATCGTCGAGCGAAATGACGCTCTTTTCCACCAGCGCCATGGCGGTCGCGGCCACCACTGGCTTGGTCAGCGAAGCCCAGCGGAAGATGGTGTCGACCTTGACCGGCGTCGTCGCCTCGCGGTCGGCCAGTCCGGCGGCGCGCGTATAGACCGGCCGCCCGCCGAGCGAGACCATGACCACGGAGCCGACGATCTGCTTGTCCTTGATCGCGGCCTCTACGACCGCATCGAGCGTCTTGCCGATCCGCTCGTCGGCCTGAGCTTGGTCAGCCATCATCGTCTCTCCCCTCAAGTCGCCCGCTTCAGGGCCTAGGCGTTTAGCTTTGCATCGAAATAGGCCGGCGTTGCCACCGTGACCGCGCGATCGTCGACCGTCAGGCTCGCGCCCTCGATCCGGTCCAGCCGCAGCAGCGCCATGGCGCGACCGCCCGAGCCGGAATGCACCTCGCCGGCGCGCAGGGTCCCCGCCAGGATTTCAGCGCCGAAGACCGGCGCCGCGCCTTCGAAATCGATCGGCAGCATGCGGGTCTTGATCGCGCCGCGGCGTTTCATGCGCGAGGTGGTTTCCTGGCCGACGAAACAGCCCTTCTGGAAATCGATGCCGTTCAGCAGGTCGAAATTGGCCTCGATCGGATAGGTGGTCTCGGACGGGCAGTCCCTGGCCGGGTCGGGCACGCCGAGCGCCAGCCGCATGGCGTCATAGGCCGCTTCGCCCGCGATGTTGGCCGCCGCCGTTTGGGCGCTATAGCCGCGCCATCCGAGCGCCGACAGGCGCGGATCGGCCGCCCAGCCGGACGCGTCGCCGCCCCAGAGCGCCCAGACCGATGCGTCGACGGCGGCGATCTCGACCTTGGCGCGCAGCTTGTAGATGGTCAGCCGCTGGATCAGCGCATCGCGCCGGTCCGCCGCCACATCGAGCCAGCAGCCGTCGTCGCGGCCCAGGATGAAGAGATCGAACAGCAGCTTGCCCTGCGGCGTCAGCAGCGCGCCGAAGCGAAGCTCGCCCGGCCGCAACGTCTCGACGTCCTGGCTGAGCAAGCCCTGCAGGAAGTCGCGCCAGTCCGGCCCGATGACGCCGACCAGGCTGCGGCTCTTCAGTTCGGCGGCGTTTGCGGTCCCAGTCATGGGAACAGATGTGGCGCCGCCTTGGCTGGAGCGCCAGTACGCTTATAGAAGACGCGCATTCCCAACCGGAGCCCCGCATGGCTGACACCTTCGACCTGATCGTCCGTGGCGGCGAGGTGGTGAACCATGCCGGGCGCGGTCTGGCCGATGTCGGCGTGCGCGGCGGCCTGATCGCCGACATCGGCGACTTAGGACAAGCCTCGGCGGGCGAGGTGTTCGACGCCCGCGGCCTGACGGTCCTGCCCGGCGTCATCGACACCCAGGTGCACTTCCGCGAACCGGGCATGGAGTGGAAGGAAGACCTGGAGACCGGGTCGCGGGGCGCGGTCCTTGGCGGGGTCACGTCCGTCTTCGAGATGCCGAACACCGATCCCAACACCACCAGCGCTGAAGCCCTGGCCGACAAGCTCGCCCGGGCCAAAAACCGCATGCATTGCGACCACGCCTTCTATATCGGCGGCACCCACGAGAACGCCCGCGACCTCGGCGAGCTGGAGCGGCTGCCCGGCTGTTGCGGGGTCAAGGTGTTCGTGGGCTCCTCCACCGACTCGCTGCTGATCGCCGACGACGAGGGGCTGAAGACCGTGCTGGCCGCCATCCGCCGCCGCGCCGCCTTCCACTCGGAGGATGAGAGCCGGCTGGTCGAGCGCAAGCCCCTGGCCCGACCCGGCGACTGGACCAGCCATTCGGAGGTGCGCGACGCCGAGACGGCGCTGCGCTCGTCCAGGCGGCTGATCGCGCTAGCCCGCGCCGCCGGCAAGCGCATCCACATCCTGCACACCACCACCGCCGACGAGATCGAACTCTTCGCCCTCAACAAGGACATCGTCACCTGCGAGATCACCCCGCAGCACCTGAGCATGGCCGCGCCGGAATGTTACGAGCGGCTGAAGGGCCTGGCTCAGATGAACCCGCCGATCCGCGACGCCCGGCACCAGGCCGGTCTCTGGCGTGGCATCGCGCTGGGGATCGCCGACGTGATCGGCACCGACCACTCGCCGCACACGCTTGAGGAAAAGGCCCGGTCCTATCCGGCCTCGCCGTCGGGCATGCCGGGGGTGCAGACCCTGGTCGCCATCATGCTTACCCATGTGGCGGAGGGCCGGCTCACCCTCGAACGCTTCGTCGATCTCACCTCTCACGGCGCTGGGCGCGTCTTTAGCATCGCCGGCAAGGGCCGCATGGCGGTCGGCTACGACGCCGACCTGACCATCGTCGATCTCAACGCCCGCCGCACCATCAGGAACGAGGACCAGGCCAACCGCTCCGGCTGGACGGCCTTCGACGGCTTCGCAGCCAAGGCCTGGCCGATGGCCACCATCATCCGCGGCCGCATCGTCATGCGCGACGACGAGGTCGTCGCCGAAGGGACCGGCCACCCGGTCCGCTTCCTGGAAACCCTGGAGCCCACCCAATGAACGGCGCCGACGCAGTCATTTCGACCCTGGCCGACAACGGCGTACGCGCCTGTTTCGCCAATCCCGGCACCAGTGAGATGCAGTTCGTCGCCGCCCTGGACCGCGAGCCGCGGGTGCGCCCCGTGCTCTGCCTGTTCGAGGGCGTGGTGACAGGCGCGGCGGACGGCTACGGCCGCATGACCGGCCATCCGGCCGCGACCCTGCTGCACCTGGGTCCGGGCTACGGCAACGGCATCGCCAACCTGCACAATGCGCGCCGCGCCGGCACGCCGATCGTCAACATCATCGGCGACCACGCCACCTATCACCGCAAGTACGACGCGCCGCTGACCTCCGACATCGAGACCCTGGCCAGGCCCAACTCGCTCTGGCTGAACGTGGCCGACAGCGCCGACAACGCCGCCGACCTGGCCGCCGAGGCTGTGCAGGCCAGTTATGGACCACCGGGCGGCTCGGCCAGCCTGGTATTGCCCGCCGACTGCGCCTGGTCGCCGGCCACGCGCAAGGGCCCGGTGCTGGTCGCGCCGACCCGTCCCGCGCCGGATCCGGCCAAGGTCGAGGCGGCGGCCAAGGCGCTGCGCGCGGCGAAGAAGCCGGTCGTGCTCATGGGCGCCTCGGCCTGCGGCGAGGCCGGCCTGGCCGCCGCCGCGCGCCTCTCGGCCAACGGGGTCCGAGTGCTGACCGACACCTTCATCGCCCGCC
>CALAEG010000184.1 GCA_937890965.1 uncultured Caulobacteraceae bacterium
GGCGCCGGGCCGTGCTCACCCTCGGGTCACCTTGGCGGTGAAGACATAGCCCTCATTGCGGATGGTGCGAATCAGCTCCTGGCCGCCCGAGCCGTCGTCCAGCTTCTTGCGCAGGCGGCTGATCTGCACGTCGATGGCGCGGTCATAGGCCTCCGTGTCGGGGCCGCGCGCCAGATCCAGCAGCCGGTCGCGGGTCAGCACCCGTTGCGGCCGCTCGACAAAGGCGCGCAGCAGCGAAAACTCGCCACTGGACAGGTTGACCACCACCCCTTGCGGCGAGCGCAGCTCGCGCCGCACCAGGTCGAGCCGCCAGCCGGCGAAGGCGCAGCCGGCGCCCGGCGGCCCCTCGGCCGAGCGCGGCTCCTGGCGACGGCGCAGCACGGCGCGGATGCGGGCGAGCAACTCGCGCGGGCTGCAGGGCTTGGGCAGGTAGTCGTCGGCCCCCAGTTCGAGGCCGACGATGCGGTCGGTCTCCTCGCCCATGGCGCTCAGCATGATGATGGCCGGACCGTCGGGGCCGGCGATGCGGCGGCAAATGGCCAGCCCGTCCTCGCCGGGCAGCATGATGTCGAGCACCACCAGGTCGACGGGGCCTTTCGACAGGATCCGCTCCATCTCGTTGGCGTCGCCGGCCGTCTCCACGACAAAGCCGTGGCGGGTGAGGAAATCCGACACCACGTCGCGGATGCCTGGATCGTCGTCGACCATCAGGATGCGGACGGCGGGGCCGCTGTCGGTGCGTGTCGCCGTGTTTTCGGCCAGGGTTTGCATGCCGCCTTATCGCAAAATGTCACAACATCCTGATTTCAGGACTGAAACAGCCTTATTCGCTGGCTTCGGCCAGGGCCTCGTCGGAAACCCAGGGATTGGTGCGCCGTTCCGCGCCAAAGGTGGACATCGGTCCGTGTCCCGGCACGAAGGCGACATCGTCGCCCAGCGGCCAGAGCTTGGTGGTGATGGAGGCGATCAGCTGGCCATAGTCGCCGCGCGGAAAGTCGGTCCGCCCGATCGAGTCCTTGAACAGCACGTCGCCGACCTGGGCGAAGCGCGCCTGGCGATGGAAGAAGATCACGTGGCCGGGCGTATGGCCGGGGCAATGGCGCACCTCGAACTCGGTCTCGCCGAGCGTCACCACGTCGCCGTCGCCCAGCCAGCGGTCCGGCGTGAAGGCGCGCGCGTTGGGCATGCCATAGCGTTCGCCGCTCTCGGCGATCCGGTCGATCCAGAACTGGTCGTCGGGATGCGGTCCCTCGATGGGCGCGCCGGTCGCCTCCTTGAGCGCCGCGGTGCCGCCGGCATGGTCCATATGGCCGTGGGTGATCCAGATCTTCTCAAGCGTCAGCCCGTGATCGCGCAGGGCGCCGAGCAACCGCTCGACCTCGCCGCCGGGATCGATGATGGCGGCCTTCATGGTCTTCGTGCACCAGACAATGGTGCAGTTCTGCTGCAACGGCGTCACCGGCGCGATCATGGCGCGGATGGGCAGGCTGTCGGTCTCGGCCACAACGGCTCCTGGCGGTTAAGGCGCTTAGATTAGACCTGGGGGGTCCGATTTCAAATGAGGTGCCTATCCGTGGTATTGTCGGACACCGCCATCTCGGGTCGAATTTTGCAGAGATCAAGCTATGGACATCCGCCCTATCGGCGCCGATGCCGAATACGATGCGGCTGTGCGAAAGATCGAACGCCTTTGGGGCGCAGCGGGTCACACCGCTGAAGGAGCCGCGCTGGATCTGCTCATTGACCTCGTCGATGCCTACGAGACCGAACACTTCAAGCTGCCCGCGGTCTCTCCGATCGAGATTGTCAAACAGGTGATGGCCGAGCGTGGCTACACCCAGGCCGACCTCGGAAGAGTGTTCGGCTCACGCTCGCGAGCCTCCGACCTGCTCTCAGGGCGACGTGGTCTTTCGCTCGAACAGATCCGGCGGCTCCACGCCGCGTGGAAAATCCCGGCTGAAGCGCTGATTGGCGAGGCCGCCTAGGCTCGACCTCCACTAGCCAAGCGATGACCAAGCTCCCCATCGAGGACGCCCTGCCGGCCTTGAAGGCCGTCCTCGCCGAGGCAACCGCCGCCGTGGTCGTGGCCCCGCCCGGCGCCGGCAAGACCACGGTGGTCCCGCTGGCGCTGCTCGACGAGCCCTGGACCGCCGGCGGCAAGCTGATCGTGCTGGAGCCCCGACGGCTCGCAGCCCGCGCCGCGGCGGCGCGGATGGCGTCCACCCTTGGCGAGTCCGTCGGCGACACCGTCGGCTTCCGGGTGCGCATGGACAGCCGCGTCTCGGCCCGCACCCGTATCGAGGTGGTCACCGAGGGGGTCTTTTCGCGCATGATCCTCGACGATCCCGGCCTGGACGGGGTGGCCGCCGTGCTGTTCGACGAGTTCCACGAGCGCAGCCTGGACGCCGATCTGGGCCTGGCCTTCGCCCGCGACAGCCAGGCGCTGCTGCGCCCCGACCTTCGCCTGCTGGTCATGTCGGCCACGCTGGACGGCGCCCGTGTCGCC
Source organism: uncultured Caulobacteraceae bacterium (assembly GCA_937890965.1). Classification (GTDB taxonomy): domain Bacteria; phylum Pseudomonadota; class Alphaproteobacteria; order Caulobacterales; family Caulobacteraceae; genus Poindextera. Next base: position 2,507 of record CALAEG010000184.1, read on the forward strand.
AGCCTGCTCGGCGACGCCCCGGTGATCGAGAGCCAGGGCCGCGCCTGGCCGGTCGTCACCCGCTATCTCGGCCGCGACCCGCGCCTCTCCATCGAGGACCAGACCGTCCGCGCCATTCAGCGCGCGCTCGCGGAAGACGATGGCGGCCTGCTGGTCTTCCTGCCGGGCCAGGGCGAGATCCTGCGAACCGCCGAGCGCCTGGCCGAACGCCTCAAGGACCCGTCAATCGAGATCGCTCCGCTCTACGGCGCCCTCGACGCCCGCGACCAGGACCGCGCCATCGCGCCCAACGCCGCCGGCCGCCGCAAGGTGGTGCTGGCCACCTCCATCGCTGAGACCAGCCTGACCATCGCCGATGTGGCGGTCGTCATCGATTGCGGCCAGGCCCGCGTGCCGCGCTACGATCCGGCCAGCGGCCTGACCCGCCTCGCCACCGTCCGCGTCTCCCGCGCCTCGGCCGACCAGCGGCGCGGCAGGGCCGGGCGCGTCGGGCCCGGCGTCTGCTACCGACTGTGGGACGAGGCGGAGACCCGCAGCCTGGTCGCCTTCGAGCGGCCGGAAATTCTCGAGACCGACCTGTCGCGCCTGGCCCTCGACCTGGCCCGCTGGGGCACCCGCGACGCCGATGCCCTGGCCTTCCTCGACCGTCCGCCCGCCGCCGCCATGGCCGAGGCCCGCGCGCTCTTGCTGGGCTTGCGCGCCCTCGACACCGGCGGCGCGCTCACGGCCCATGGCCGCGCCATGAGCGAGCTGCCTCTGCCGCCGCGCCTGGCGCACATGGTGCTGGTGGGCGCGAGCCGCGGGGCAGGGCGCCGCGCCGCGCGGATCGCCGTCCTGCTCACCGAGCGCGGCCTTGGCGGACGGGGCG
>CALAEG010000185.1 GCA_937890965.1 uncultured Caulobacteraceae bacterium
CTCCAGATCGAAAGCCTCGCCGGTCCCGTCGGGGCGAAGATATTCGAACCGATGCCTGTCGTGCGAGATCTTGGTCAGCCGCACCAGAAGGGCCGGCGCCGCCGCGTCTCGACTCAACTGATCATCGCCGCAATGGACTTGGCGAGAACCGCCAGTTCGCCGAAGTCGGCCATGCCGCCCTCGCCGTGGGGCCTGAGCGCCACCCCGCTCCAGCGCGGGATGATGTGGACGTGCAGGTGAAAAACGCTCTGCCCTGAGACCGCGCCATTGAACTGCATGATGGCGATGGCGTCGGGCTTCAGCGCCGCCCGCACCGCCCTGGCGACACGCTGGACCCCCAGGATCAGGTGCTCCAGCGCCTCGGGCTCGACCTCGAGCAGGTTGCGCGCCTTGCTCTCCTTGGAGATGACCAGGACGTGGCCGCGGCCTTGCGGAAAGACGTCCATGAAGGCGAAGACCTGGTCGTCCTCGAACACCTTGGCCGCGGGCGCATCGCCCCGCAGGATCTTGGCGAAGATGTTGGCGTCGTCGTAAGCACCGTCGAGGCTCATGGCTTGCCGACCCTTGTTTTCCTGGGTCATGCTCTATCAAACCGGCGGGGAGGCGACCATGCCCGAACCCAATCTGACCGGGCGCCAGCGGACATGGTTCGCCACTGTTCGCGTCGGCTGGAGCGCGACACCGGCAAGACCATGGCCGAATGGGTCGCCATCGTCCGCACTTGTCCCGAGGATGGCCACCGCGCGCGGCTGAAATGGCTGAAAGAGCACCACGGCCTGCTGCAGAACCGCGCCTCCCAGGTGCTGAGCGAAGCCTTCGGCTGAGGCGGCGTGGGAGAGCGCGGGCTAGTTCTTACGCTCCTTCTCCCGCAAGGGGAGAAGGAACGCGTTAGGCGGCTGCACTCACCTTCGCGAACACCGCTTCAGCCGGCTCCGGCGATTGCGGGCGAAATAGGCGTCGAGATCGAAGTCGGCCATGGCTTAGCGCGTCTTCTCCAGCTGGTGCTTCAGGTGCGTGCGCACCGTCGGCCATTCGCCCTCGATGATCGAATAGCAGCAGGTGTCGCGCAGATTGCCGTCGCGGGTGCGGGTCTCGTTGCGCAGGATGCCGTCCAGCTTGGCGCCCAGGCGCTCGATGGCGCGCCGGCTCTGCTGGTTCAGCACGTGGGTGCGGAACTCGACCGAGGTGCAGTTCAGCGTCTCGAAGGCGTGGGTGAGCAGCATCAGCTTGCACTCGGTGTTCAGCGGCGTGCGCTGCACCCGGCGACGATACCATGTGCCGCCGATCTCCACCCGCGGCGCCTTGGGGTCGATGCGCATGTAGTTGGTCATGCCGACCGGCTCGCCCGAGGCGCGCTCGATGACGGCGAAGGGCGACCAGCCGCCTTGCGCCCGCCATTCCAGCCGCTCGGCGATCGCCGCGGCCATCTCCTTCGGCGCCGGCACGGAGGTGTACCAGAGCGTCCAGAGCTCGCCGTCCTTGACCGCCTCGGCCAGCGCTTCGGCGTGGTCGGGCCGCAACGGGACGAGGATGGCGTGTTCGCCTTCGAGGGTGATGTCCGGCGGCCAGGGCATGGTCATTCCTGCGCCTTGAACGGCGAATAGGCCTCTTCCAGCCATTCCATCTCGCCCTCCACCGCCTCGCGCTCCTGCTCGAGAAAACGGGCGACGGGGACGCGTAGCCCGGGGTCGGCGATCCAGTGGCAGGAATAGACCGGGGAGGGGAGGTAGCCACGGGCGATCTTGTGTTGGCCTTGCGCGCCCGCCTCGACGCGCGCCAGGCCAAGGCGGATGGCGTGCTCGATCGCCTGATAATAGCAGAGTTCGAAATGCAGGAAGGGCACCTCCTCCAGGCAGCCCCAGTTGCGGCCATAGAGGCAGTCGGCGCCGATGAGGTTCAGCGCCCCGGCGATCCAGCGCTCGCCGCGCCTGGCCATGATCAGCAGCACCCGATCGGCCATGCGTTCGCCCAGCAGCGAGAAGAAGCGGCGACTGAGATAAGGCCGGCCCCATTTGCGCGCGCCGGTGTCCATGTAGAAGGCGAAGAAGGCGTCCCAGTGGTCCTCGGTGAGGTCCGCGCCGGTCAGGCCGACGATCTCCAGCCCGGCCTGTGCGTCGCGGCGTTCGCGCCTGATGGTCTTGCGCCGGCCGGAGGACAGAGCGGCCAGGAAGTCGTCGAAGGTGGCGTAGCCGGCATTGCGCCAGTGATATTGCTGGTTCTGCCGCTGCAGCAGGCCCTGGTCGCCCATGAACCGCCAGTCGGACTCGTTGGGGAAGGTGACGTGCAGCGATGAGGCGCCGAAACGTTCGCAGACGGTGAGCGCGCCGCCCAGCAGGATCCTGCGCGCCGTGTCCCGGTCCACGTCCTCGCGCACGATCAGCCTTGGGCCGGTCACCGGCGAGAAGGGCGAGGCGCACTGCAGCTTGGGATAATAGGCCCCGCCGGCCCGCTCATAGGCGTCGGCCCAGGAGCCGTCGAAGATGTATTCCCCCTGGCTGTGGGACTTCAGATAGAGCGGCATGACCGCGGCGATGCGGCCGGTCTCGTCCTCGACCGAGATGTGCCGTGGCCCCCAACCGGTGCGTTCGACAGCGCAGTTGGACTCTTCCAGCATGTCGAGAAAATCGAAGGATATGAATGGATTGGCCTGGTATTCAGGTGTCGCGGCGCAGGCGTCCCAGGCCTCGCGGCCGATTTCCCGGATACGGCCGTGAACCTTGACCGCCGGTTTGACGCCGATCACGCAGCGAAGCCCTCGAAGATCAGGTTGTCGCAGCCGTGGCGCACCTTTTCCCACTCGGCGGGCGAGCGCACGGTCCAGGCGACGATCGGCATGCCCTTGCCGCGGAATTCGTCGGCCCTGGCGCTGGGCAGCATGTCCATGCCGAGCGCCAGGAAGTGCGGCTTGGCGATGGCTACATGCTCCAGCCGGCCGTAGGCCTTGCGCTGTTCGGGCGCCATCTTGCGCGAGCCCTCGTCGGTATAGCTGTAGCTATCCAGGCCGCGCAGGATGTTGGGGTGATGCTGGGCGAACCAGGCGTGGGAATAGGGATTGAAGCCGATGACCGCGATCGGCCCGTTGTGGTCGATCAGGATCTCGTGGACGCGCTTTTCCAGCGGCCCGACCTCGCCGGCGGGGGTCTTCAGCTCGATATGCACCATGGCGCGGTGGCCGACCTCGGTCAGGGTATCGGCCAGGGTCGGGATCGGCTCGTCGGTGCCGAGCAGCCTGAGCGCCGCCAGGTCGTGGGCGGAATGGTCGGAAATGCGCCCCTCGGCGCCGGTCATCCGTTCCAGTTTGGAATCGTGGAAGACGAAGGCCTGGCCGTCCGACGACAGCTGCACGTCCAGCTCGATCCCATAGCCGTGCGCGCACGCCGCCTGAAAGGCCGCCAGCGAGTTCTCCGGCGCGCCGCCGGGCGACCAGAGGCCGCGGTGGGCGACAGGGGGATCGAACAGACGCTCCCAGGCCTCGCCGAAGCGCTGCTGGGGGGCGATATCGTCAACGAGCGTCATAGGACCTCCACCATGGCATCGACCTCGACGGCGAAATTCATCGGCAGGCGATAGACGCCCACCGCCGAGCGGGCATGGCGGCCGGCCTCGCCGAAGGCCTCCACCATCAGGTCGGAACAGCCGTTCAGCACCTTGGGAATGTCGAAGAAGCCGGGCCCCGCCTGCACGAAGCCGCCCAGCTTCACCACCCGCTTGACCCGGTCCAGATCGCCGTCGGCAGCGGCCTTCATCTGGGCGATCAGGTTGATCCCGCACAGGAAGGCGGCCGCCTTGCCGGCCTCCAGATCGACCTCGTCGCCGACAATCCCCTTGATGCCGCCATTGGCGTCGACCGAGACCTGGCCGGAGATGTAGACCAGCGAACCCGAGCGCACGAACGGCGCGTAATTGGCCACGGGCGCGTTGGGCGCCGGCAGCACGACCCCGATGGCGGTCAGGCGTTGCTCGACCTCCGACATGCGAGCTCCTTTGATGGCTGGTCATAGCCTCTAGGCCCGCGCCCCGTCACCCCTCATGCGCGTCCTTCTTCAGGGTTCGGCCGGTCATGATCGCGTCGACGCCGAATCTGGCGCGCACGGCGTCGATGGTCTGCTCGCTGCGCCGGGCCCGGCGCTCGTCCTCAGCGAACATGTCCAGGCCGGCGGCAGCGTCGACCAGGTCGGACAGCCCCGCGCCGATCAGCCGATAGGCCTGGCCGTGCGCCTCGGCGGCGAGCAGCTCGCGCGCGATACCGAACAGGGTGCGGGCGGCCTGGGTCGGCACCGGCAGGGTGCGCCGCCGGGTGATCTGGCGAAAGTCGGCGGTCTTCAGCTTCAGGGTGGCGACGCGGCCGGCGACGCCGGCGCTGCGCGCCTGGCGGGTGACGCGCTCGCAGAGCGGCCAGAGCCGGTCTTCCAGCGGCTCGAGGCCGGTCAGGTCGTCGAAGAAGGTGGTCTCGGCGCTGATGGTCTTGCGCACCTGGTCCGGATCGACCGCCCGCGCATCCCGGCCTTGCGCCAGTTCGGAGAGCCGCAGGCCATAGGCGCCCCAGCGCTTGACCAGGGCTTGCGGCTCGGCGCGGGCCAGGTCGCCGACCGTGGTGAAGCCCGCCGCGTTCAGCCCCTTGGCGAAGGCCGGGCCGACGCCGGGCAGGATGGCGACCGAGCGGGGGGCCAGAAAGGTCCGCGCCTCCTCGGCCGCGATCACCGAAAAGCCCCGCGGCTTGTCGAGGTCCGAGGCGATCTTGGCCAGGAACTTGTTGGCGGCCAGGCCGACCGAGACGGTGATGCCGATCTCGAGCTCGATCTCCGCCTGCAGGCGGGTCAAGACCTCGGCCGGCGAGCCGCCGTGCAGGCGCTCGGACCCGGCCAGGTCGACCCAGGCCTCGTCGAGCGACAGCGGCTGCACCAGCGGCGTCAGCGCCTCCAGCTTGGCCATGATGCGGGCGCTCTCGGCGCGATATTTGGAGAATTCCGGCGGGATGATCACCGCGTCCGGGCAGAGCCGGCGCGCCTGGAACATCGGCATGGCCGAGCGCACGCCGGACAGCCGGGCGATATAGCAGCAGGTGGTGACCACGCCGCGCTTGCCGCCGCCGACGATGACCGCCTGGTCGCGCAGCTCCGGCCGGTCGCGCTTCTCCACCGAGGCATAGAAGGCGTCGCAGTCCAGATGCGCGATGGTCAGCCGCATCAGTTCCGGATGGGCGACCATCCGCGGCGAGCCGCAGGTCGGGCAACGCCTGGGCGCCGCCGCGCCATGCCAGAAACAGTCGCGGCAGATGGCGCTCATGTCGGCGGCCAGAGCCAGGCCGCGCCGCGTACACCGGATGAGTCGCCATGGGCGGCGGCGGTGATCGGGGTCTCGAAGACGTCCGAGAAGACGTAGGTCGCAATGGCGGCCGGGACACGGGCATAGAGCTCGTCGACGTTGGACATGCCGCCGCCGAGCACGATGGCGTCAGGATCGACCAGGTTGACCACAGTGGCCAGGGCCCGGGCCAGCCGGTCGATATAGCGGTCGAGCACGGCCGAGGCGGGCGCATCGCCGGTGCGGGCCTTGGCGACGATGGCCTGGGCGTCCAGCGTCTGGCCGTGGGCATAGTCGGCCTCGAAACCGCGGCCGGAAATGTACAGCTCCAGGCAGCCGGGCTGGTTGCACCAACAGAGCGGCGCCGGAAGCTCGTCGGCTCGCGGCCAGGGCAGGGGGTTGTGGCCCCATTCGCCGGCGACGCCGTTGCGGCCCTCGATCAGTTTGCCGTTCGCGACGAGGCCGCCGCCGCAGCCAGTGCCCAATATGGCCGCGAAGACCACGCCGGCGCCCGCCGCCGCGCCGTCCATGGCCTCGGACAGGGCGAAACAGTTGGCGTCGTTGGCCATGCGTACTGGCCGGCCCAGGGTCTTTTCCAGGTCCTCGCGAAAGGGCCGGCCGTTCAGATAGACGCTGTTGGCGTTGCGCATCAGCCCGGTCTTCGGCGAGACTGAGCCCGGCGCGCCGATGCCGATGCTGCCTTGTGCGCCGGCCTCGCGTTCCGCTTCGGCAACCAGGTCGCGCACCACCGCGCGGGCCGCTTCGTAGTCGCCGGGATTGGGCGCTCGGACGCGAGCCTGGAAGCGGCCCTCGCCATCGAGGGCGGCGGCCTCGATCTTGGTGCCTCCGAAATCGACGCCGATCCGGATCATTCGGTGGTCAGTCCGAGCACGAGCGCGATCTCCATGCGCAGGGCCGGCCAGTCGTCGATGCGAGGATGCCGGTCGGGGGCGGTGGGCGCCATATCCCGCAAGCGCGGATCGGCCACCATCTGGAAGCGGTGCACGCCAGGCGCCGCGGCGGCTACGGAGTCCAGATTGCCCAGAAGGTCGTCGACGAAGGCGACCGGCCGCTCCGTGCGCGCGGACAGGGCGGCGACGGCGTTTCCCTTCGGCCCGCTGTTGATCAGCAGCGGATAGTCCATGCCGTGCTGGGTCATCCACCGCGTCCTGGGCTCGCGGGCGTGGTCGGGCGCATTGGTCAGCGCGACGATGCCGGCGCCCTTGGAGAGCTCCGCCAGTGCTTGAATCGCCCCCGGGGCCGGCTCCATGTCGTCGCAAGCGAATCGGAAGAAGTCGTCGAACAGGGTCCGGCCGGTCTCCAAGTCGAGATGCTCATCGGCTCCCGGCGCGAAAATGTTCTGGAACAGCGCGAAACGGTCCATGCGAAACTCGTAGCCGCGCGTGCCGAGAAAACGCCCAAACCCATGCATGAACAGGCCTAGCACCTCGTCGACATCGACGATGAGCAGGGGCAGGTGAGGGTGGATGACCACCCGGTTCGGATCGAGCGTTGCGTCCAAGGCGGCCTCTGCAGTCAACACGGACTTAAGGATATGGTGTGATTGCTGAACCATAACCGTGCACAGGACCGTTATGTCCACTGGGTGCGCTGGAACCGGGGCCGGAATGGCGAAGAAAGTCCTGATCGTCGAGGATAACGAGCTGAACATGAAGCTCTTTCACGACCTCTTGGACGCGCAGGGCTACGAAACCCTGGAAACCCGCGAGGGTCTGCAGGCGCTCGCGCTGGCCAGACAGCATCGGCCCGACCTGATTCTGATGGATATTCAGCTGCCGGAGATCTCCGGGCTGGAAGTCACCAAGTGGCTGAAGGAAGACGACGAGTTGGCCCACATCCCGGTAGTCGCCGTCACCGCCTTCGCCATGAAGGGCGACGAGGAGCGCATCCGTGAAGGCGGCTGCGAGGCCTATATCTCCAAGCCGATCTCGGTGGCGCACTTCCTCGACACCATCAAGCGTTTCATAGGATAGCGAGCCATGACCGCGCGCATCCTGGTGGTCGACGACATCGAGGCCAACGTCCGGCTGCTCGAAGCCAAGCTGACGGCGGAATATTACGACGTGATCAGCGCCTCGGACGGCCCGACCGCGCTCGCCATGGCCGCCGCCGACCAGCCCGACATCGTGCTGCTCGACGTGATGATGCCGGGCATGGACGGCTTCGAGGTCTGTCGCCGACTCAAGGAAGACCCGCTCACCCGCCACATTCCCGTCGTGCTGGTCACGGCGCTGGACGGCCGCTCGGATCGCATCGCCGGCCTCGACGCCGGGGCGGACGAATTCCTCAACAAGCCCATCGACGACGTCATGCTGTTCTCGCGCGTGCGCAGCCTGACCCGGCTGAAGACAGTGATCGACGAACTGCGCCAGCGCGAGGCGTCGGGCCGGCGCATGGGCGTCATCGCCGGGGCGGCCTCGCGGCTGGCCGGCGCCGGCGGACGCATCGTCATCTGCGACGACAACAGCCGCCAGGCCCAGCGTATCGCTTCCGAGCTTGCCATCGAGCACCGGCCGGTGATCGAGCTGGATCCGGAAAAGGCGCATCTGTCGGCGCGCGGGCCCATCGACCTTCTGATCATCAACGCCAATGCCAAGAGTTTCGACGGCCTGCGCCTGGCCGCGCAGATCCGCTCCGACGAAGCGACCCGCCATGTGCCGATCCTGGCCGTCATCGATCCCGACGACCGCGTGCGGATGGTCAAGGCGCTCGAGATCGGCGTCAACGACGTGCTGCCGCGCCCGATCGACCCGCAGGAGCTGTCGGCGCGGGTCCGCACCCAGATCAAGCGCAAGCGCTATACCGACTTCCTGCGCAAGAACCTCGATCATTCGCTGGAACTGGCGGTCACCGACCAGCTCACCGGTCTGCACAATCGCCGCTACATGGTGGGCCAACTGGGCGCGCTGGTCGCCCGCGCGACCCGCGGCGGCGATCCGGTCGGCGCGCTGCTGATCGACATCGACCACTTCAAGAAGATCAACGACAATTTCGGCCACGACGTCGGCGATGAGGTCTTGCGCGAATTTGCCGTCCGGCTGGCCTCCAACGTCCGCGCCATCGACCTGCCGTGCCGTTACGGCGGCGAGGAGTTCGTGGTGATCATGCCCGACACGCCGCTGGCCGCCGGCGAACGCATCGCCGAGCGCATCCGCCTGCACGTCGCCGGCTCGCCCTTCCGCGTCGACGGCGGCAAGGAACTCCTGACCGTCACCATCTCCATCGGGGTTGCCGCCACGCTTGGCGAACACGACACGCCCGAGGCGCTGCTGAAACGCGCCGACTCGGCCGTCTACGAGGCCAAGGCCGCCGGCCGCAACAAGGTCATCTCCAAGGCGGCGTAGACGCAGACCTGACAATTGCAGGTTGACCACAACGCTCAACTTGTACAGGAACGGCCGCACCCCCTGCGTGGCCGGTTAGATTTAATGCGCAAGTTGAAAAGTACTGGCTTTGTGCTCGGCGGAGTGTGCGCAACGCTAATGGCCAAGCCGTTGGCAGCCCAACAGCCCCAGGACAAATGCTTAACCGGCAAGGTCCTCATCCATTGCATCGTGGCCGCCGACTTAAGATTGTCGGATTGCGTCATCCTATCGGAAACGCCGCCCGGCAAGGGATTCGGTGATGCAACTCTAAAGGTCGCACGCCTATGGAAGATGCGCCCCTCGCCAGCTAAGCCAGAGCCGACGGCCGGGGATGTCTTTCAAAAAACGGTTATCTGGAAACCGCCACCGGACTGTGTCGCGGCGCCATAAGGACGCCCGCCAGCGAACCTCAAGCCGAACTTATTTGATCTTGGCTTCGCGGAACTCGACGTGCTTGCGCACGACCGGGTCGTATTTCCGCACGACCATCTTCTCGGTCATGGTGCGGGCGTTCTTCTTGGTGACGTAGAAGAAGCCGGTGTCCGCCGTCGAGTTCAGGCGGATCTTGATGGAGGCGGGCTTGGCCATGCGAGTCTGGTCTTTTCACGCGGAAATTCGGAGGCGCGGAACATACTGACAGCGCCCGCTAAGTCAATGGCGGGCTTGGCCACGCCTCAGTCGGCGCGTGCGTGCTCGGCAACCAGGTCGGCGATGATCCGCCCGGATTTCTCGGCGTCGAGCGGATTGGCGCCGGGGAGGGCGGCATAGACGATCAGCGCCTTCCACAGGGTCCAGCCCCGGCCGCGCGCCCAGGTTCCGGCGTCGAGGGGCAGGGCTGCGCGGAAGGTCTCGCGGGCCTCGCCTTCGAGGAAGGTCCAGGCGACGGCGAGATCGCAGGCCGGATCGCCGACGCAGGCGCAGCCGAAATCGATGACGGCGCTCAGGCGGCCGTCCTCGACCAGCAGATTGCCGGCGGCCATGTCGCCGTGAACCCAGACCGGCGCGGCGGCCCAGCTGGTTTCGAGCGCCGTCTCCCAGACCGCCGTGACGGCCCGGGCATCGATCCGGCCGTCCAGCGCAGCGATCGCCGTGCGCGTCTCGGCGTCATAGGTGGACAATGGCCCGCCGCGCCAGAAGCTGTGCGGCCCCGCGGGCGGACCATCCGTGGCATCGATCCGTTGCAGGGCCGACAGGAAGGCGCCGAGATCGGCCGCGAACCGAGGCCGATCGTCGATGCGCGCGACGGCGGCGGTCTCACCGTCGAGCCAGCTATAGACCGACCAGGGCCACGGGTAGCCCTGACCCGGCCTACCCATCGCCAGGGGCGCCGGGATCGGCAGCGGCAGGTCGCGCGCCAGCCTGGGCAGCCAGCGCTGCTCTTTTTCCACCTGGGCGGCATAGCGCGCGGCGTTGGGCAGCCGCACCGTCATCCGCTCGCCGAGGTGAAAGGTCCGGTTGTCCCAGCCGCCGAGCGCCACCGGCAGAATCGGCAGATCCGCCCATTGCGGAAACTGTTCGGCGATCAGGCGGCCTGCGAGGGCGGCGTCGATGGTCGGCATGTCATCCATGGCGTCGCTCTAGTCGGCCGAGACCGGCGGTCCGCCGGCGAGTGAGCGGCGGGTGAACCAGATCAGCGGCACCATCAGCACCGAAAGCACCCCGAACAGCCAGAAGATGTCCAGGGCGGCGACCGTATAGGCCTGGTTGACCACCTGCTGGTTCAAGGCCCCCAGCGCCTGTCTGGCGCTGGCGCCGGCATGTTGCAGGCCGGTCAGCGCCTGTTGCCACTCCGGAATCCGGCTCGCCTGCAGATCGGCCAGGTGCGACTGGTGCAGGCTCTCGCGCCGGGCCCAGAAGGCGGTGGTCAGCGAGGCGGCGAAACCGCCGGCGGTGATGCGGGCGAAGTTGGAAAGGCCGCTGGCCTGTGGCGTCTGCTGCGCCGGCACGTCCTTGAGCTGGATGGTGATCATCGAGACGAAGAAGGTGCTCATCGCCACCCCCTGGACAAGCATGGGCAGGACCAGGACGCTGAAGCTGACATCCGGCGTCAAGGCCCCGCGCATCAGGAAGGACAGCGCGAAGGCCAGCAGCGCCAGCGTGCCGGTGATCCGCGCGTCGATCCGTGCGCTGTAGCGCGCGAAGACCGGCGTCAGCAGCACGGCCACCACCCCGCTGGGCGCGGCCACCAGGCCGGCCCAGGTGGCGATGTAGCCGAGCCTGGTCTGCAGCCAGAGCGGCTGCAGCACATTGCCGCCGAAGAAGACGGCATAGACCAGGCAGAAGACCAGGGTGCCGACGGCGAAGTTGCGCGACTTGAACAGCGACAGGTCGACGATCGGATTGGCCTCGGTCAGCTCCCAGATCAGCCAGGAGACGAAGCCGATCGCCGAGGCGATGCCCAGGATGACGACCAGCGGCGAATGGAACCAGTCCAGGTCCTGGCCGCGGTCCAGCATCACCTGCAGGGCGCTGACCCAGACCAGCAGGAAGAGAAAGCCTGCCGTGTCGATCGAGCGTTTGAAGGTCGGCGTCTCCCGGGCGATCAGGCCGCGATAGCAGATGAGGGTGCAGACGATGCCCACCGGCACATTGATGAAGAAGATCCAGCGCCAGGACATGTTGTCGGAGATCCAGCCGCCCAGGATCGGGCCGCAGATCGGCGCCACCAGGGTGGTCATCGACCAGATGGCCAGCGCCAGGCCCCGCCGGGATGGGGCGAAGATCGAGATCAGCAGCGCCTGCGAGCCTGGGATCATCGGCCCGGAAACCCCGCCTTGCAGGACGCGAAAGGCCAGCAGGGACGGCAGGTTCCAGGCCACCCCGCACAGGAAGGAGGCGAAGGTGAACAGCGCCACCGAGGCGGCGAAGGTCTTCACCACCCCATAGCGGCCCATCAGCCAGCCGGTCAGCGGCACGGAGACGCCATTGGCCATGGCGAAGAGGGTGATCACCCAGGTGCCCTGGTCGGGGGCGACGCCCAGATTGCCCGATATTGTCGGGATGGAGACATTGGCGATCGTCGAGTCGAGCACCTGCATGAAGGTGCCCAGCGCCAGCCCGATCGAGATGACCGCCAGCGGCATGCCTTCCAGCGGCGGCAGGGCGGCGGCCTGGCTGGGCGATGCGGGCGAGGTCATCACAACTCCTCAGGTCGCCTCAAGCCACGTCTCTGATCGGACATAGGGCGCCGGCCTTGCGGTGCAAGGGACGTCAAGCGCCGGTCATTCACCCATTCTTATCCGTTGCCGCGCCAAATCCGGGTCATGGATATGGCCGAACAAACGGTTGTCGCCGCTGCTCCCGCCAACGTCGCGCGCGGGCGGCTTCTGGTCGGCCTCGACATCGTCGAGAAACTCTTCGTTCTTAGCCTCTTCGCCTTGATGGCCTGGCGGGTCTACCAATCCGTGGGCTCGGGCGGCAGCTGGCTCAACTATCTGCAGCTTTCCGCCGAAGCCCTGGCGGTTGGGCTCATCCTGCTGCGGCGCCGGGCGAGCGAGCTTTCGCTCATCCCCATGGACTGGGCGCTCGCGGTCGGTGCGACGGCCGCGCCGCTGCTGGTGCGGCCGCTGGCGCATACGGCGCCGCTGGTTCCGATCGGCATCTGCGCCGGCCTGATGCTGACCGGCCTCTTGTTCCAGGTGCTCGCCAAGCTGACCTTGCGGTTCAGCTTCGGCATGGCGCCGGCCAATCGCGGCCTGAAGGTGACCGGGCCTTACCGCGTTGTGCGCCACCCCATCTATGCGGCCTATCTGATCGGCCAGGTGGGCTTTTTCCTGCTCAACCCGTCCATCTGGAACGCCGCCGTTTACGGCGTCGGGCTTGGATTGCAGATCTTCCGCATCGCCGCCGAGGAGCGTGTCCTGGCGCACGACGCGGGCTTCGCGGGCTTCCGCGCCGCCACCCCCTACCGGCTGATCCCCGGCGTCTATTAGGCTCAGGACCCATTAAAGGGATTCACAGGGACGTGTCGGTCTGATTCACTGG
>CALAEG010000186.1 GCA_937890965.1 uncultured Caulobacteraceae bacterium
ATGACTCTAGCGCGTCCCCCACGCTAGCGCGGTTCTGTAGACTGACTCAGCCGCAACGGCCCGATCGCTGAGGGCCTTCCTGCGCCGCGTGTGACGCGGAGCAGGTTAGCGGTCAGGCCCCATTAGCGCGCGCTCTATCTGCTCAACCGCCGGTGCTTGGCGAGATCGGCGTCCGTGTTCTCTGAGACCACCCGGACCATGTCGCCCTCCCGCTTGCTCCGCCCTAGCAGCGCCGCCCTTCTTGCCGCCCCGGCTGTGGTGGACCTTGTCAGCGCGTGGCGTTGTCCTCGATCTCACCCGTGGCGATCCTGGCGACCATGATAGCCGCGCCGATCACGTCGCCTGGGCGCTTCTCTCTGTGTGGGCCTTTAGGCATCTGGTCCCACCAGAAAGTCTTCCTCCGGAAGATTCCAATCGAGATAAGCGAAATGGCTCTGCCGATATGCTGGCACCGGCATAGGGAACGCGCCCGTTCCCCATGCGGTGAAGCTTTCCATCTTAAGCCAGCCCTGCCGCGCAAACTCACGGTAGAGATCGAAGCCAAAGGCGATACTCGCCTTCGCGCCCTGGTGCTTCGCCAGGATGGCGTCGATGTCGGCTTTGGCTATCATAACGTCTGCGGCTTTCATGCTCGTGAAGATAGGCCGCGCCTTCAATCGGGGCCATGCTTGTCAACGAGCTGATTTCGCAAACTGAGACACTACCGGCCGACGGGCTCAGGCCCCTACGGCGCTTTCTCACGCGCGCGCACGCGCGGGCGATGCGGGCACGACGCCTTTCCGTGATCATTGCACGCGCGCGCGAGGAAGGCTTCGACGCCATCGCCTCGCGGACCAGACAGACGGCCCGGGGCAAGGACGAGACCGAAGGCGGCGCGCCGGGTTCCGGTGTTCGCCCCGATCTAGCCGAAGCCCGGTTGCAATTTCACCCGATCGGCGCGAGCATCAGGCTTGGCCGGTCGCGGCGGAGGGCCGATCGCCCGGTTTCAGGGGGACCATCCATGATGAAGTACGCATTGGCCGCGGCGCTCGCCGTGGCGACGCTCGCGGCGCCTTTGGCCGCTCAAGCGCGGGTCTACTGCATAGCGCGCAGCCCGACCGGCAGCTATGGCTATGGCTATTCCCCGTACCTCGCGACGGCCCGCGCCATCGCGCTCAACCAGTGCGCCATCCGCACGCCGCGCAACCGTGTCTGCCGCATCACCTCCTGCCGCTAGGCGGCGTTCGGGCCTGCAGCAGCTGACGGAAGGCCTGCAGGTCCTTTTCATTGACCTCGGACACGGCCCAGAGGGTCATGCCGCCTCGCGTCCAGTGCAGCAGGGTGTAGCCGTCGCCAGGCTTGGCCTCGGCCGGGCCCAGGTCACCTGAGCCTGGCCAGACGAACAGATTGATGACGTGGCGGCCGCGCCGATAGACGATGGCCGCCACTGTTCGCTTGCCGATATAGTCGAGCCGCCCGCCGCCGGGCATCCTGCAGGATCTGCTCGCGAGCCACCTGACATGACTGCCCGGAGCTAAAAACCGTCTGGAAGCTGTGCGGCGGGCTGGCCAAACGCGAACCAGGTGACGAGGAGAACGAACAGCAGGGATCTCCGCTTAATGCGTGGCTAAATAGATCGCCGCGTCGCGTTTCATGGGGTGTTTGCCAGCAAGCCGGGCCTCGGCCGCCTTTTGGGCGCGGGCGCGCCGCTCGGGAGACCACATGGCCATCCGATCGACGTAGCGGATCAGGCGCGCCGATGAGATGGTCAGCTCCGTTTTTCCGACCTTGATCGTGTGGGGCATTCAGATCCTCCGGTACAGATGCATTGCCGACTTCTACTCGGTGGGCGTGAAATCACGTTCCGCCGCCCAATAGGATAACGAGCGGTCAGATGTAGGCGAAATCTGAATCCAACCCTCCGCCACATCGATCGATGTCACAACATAGACGCCGTAGTGGAAGCCGCACGCACCGCTGGTTTCCAGACCGTGGGCCACCTGACATTCGTCCGAATGGCCCATGGCGCATATGTCGGTTGCCGAGTCGTACCGCTCCAGGGCCGCCTGCGTTAGGCAGGCAGCGTCCGCGCTTCCCGGAACCGCGACGACCGTCTCGCCCACCTGAAAGAGCGACTGAGCCACTGCTGGCGCCGCCCACAACGCGATAGTGGCGGCGGCGACCAGCGCTGTTGTCACGGAAATGCTCCGCGCGGAGGGGTGGCGGAAGCCGAGTTTCATAGGGTGTGACGCCTGAGAACGGCGCGCCCGACTTCCGTCAACAGGTAACCGCCGTTGTAGGCCTGCAGCCATCGGAGATCGCAGCACTCTTCGGCGGTGCCGAGGTTGATGTGGACCGATCTGCCCTCTTCAAGTTCCTTCGCAGTCTGGAGCGCCTTCAACTGACGCGCAGTAGGTTCGATGGAGCTCACAAGCTTCAGCCTCCCTCTCTCGTCGCTTCTAGCCCCGCCGCCACAAACGCCCGTATCGCCTCCGGCCGGCTGGCACGGGTCATTTCAGCTTTCGCGGCTTAGGCACGGTCATGACCGCCTCGCCGCCCCATGA
>CALAEG010000187.1 GCA_937890965.1 uncultured Caulobacteraceae bacterium
CTCGAACCGACCTCGACCAGGCCCGGGCACGGCTCGCCGGCGCTCAGGCCGACCTGGCGCGCGCAAATGGCGACGTGGCGCGCGCGCGCGCTCACTTCACCAATGTCGTCGGCGTCGAGCCTGAGGCGCTCGAGCCGTTGTCCGAGGTCCCGCAAACGCCCGCGGCCCTGGAGGACGCGTTCGCGGACGCCACGCAGTCCAGCCCAACCCTGCTGGCCGCTGAAGCGTCGGCGCGCGCCGCGGACGCCAGCGTGCGCTACGCGCAGGCCGACCGGCTGCCGACCGTGGCGCTGACCGCCTCGGCCAGCACGACACGCGATCAATTCTTCCCCGGCTATCGGGCCGACGGCGTCACCGTCGGCGTCCAGGGGCGTTGGACGCTGTTCTCAGGCGGCCTCGTCAGCGGCCGGATCAGCGAGGCCCGCGCAGACGTTCGGGCGGCGCAAGCCGCGCTGGACGTCGCGCGCGCCCAGATCCGCGAGGCCGTCGTCGGCGCCTGGCAGGATGTTCAGACCTCCCGCGCTGTGATCCAGGCGGCGTCCGATCAATCGACAGCCTCAGCGAGCGCTTTGGATAGTGTCCGCAACGAAGTTCGTGTCGGGCAAAAGCCGACCGTGGACCTGCTGGACGCGGAACGCGAAGCCCTGGCGGCGCAGGACGCCCTGGTCATCGCGCGCGGCCAACAGGTCGTCGACGCCTACCGCCTGAACGCGCTGTTGCATGGCGAGTGAGGGGTCCGGAGACGCGACGGGGTGTCTGGGTCCTCGTCTCCTTTCTATCATTGCGTAACAGCTGTTGGCGGATCGCCCGGGTTTTGCCGGTGATCGCGAACCAGCATGAAATGGCGCCGGCGCCGGCGCCGCTCACCAGGTACCCCGTCACGCCGAACGACCGCCGCGAGCGTTCTTCAAGAACTGGCTCAGGACGCCGTCCAACTCTCTACCCTGAAGGTCGACGAGGCGAGCCTTGCGCCGCGGGTGTCGCCGAGACTTCTGCGGTGCGTCGCTGATTGGCGCTCCCTTCTCGATGACGACAATCCGCTGAACCGGGTCGCCTGCACATCATCAACGAATTCCGAACTCCCGGCGGCCACTCCATAATAGAGTGCGGCTCTCGCCCCTGCGATCATTGACTCCGATCAAGGACTTAGTTGGGAAGCCCCTTACCAAGGGCGTCGGTGTCCAGGCCGCAGGCCGTCGGAGGATACCAGCGAGCCCTGGATGACAGACCGCCCATTGCCGGAGGCAGGCGTCCGATGGATAACCAATCCGTTCTCACAGCAGCAGGTCTTCAGGCCCTGTTCGATAGCCTGCGCCGCCGCGGCTATCGCATCGTCGGCCCCAAGGTCCGTGATGGGGCCATCGTCTATGACGACATCGAGGGCGTGCCCGATCTGCCGCAGGGCTGGACCGATGAGCAGGCGCCTGGGCGCTACAGATTGGCGCGTCGCGACGACGAAGCGTTGTTTGGCTACGCCATCGGCCCACACTCTTGGAAAGCGTTCCTGCATCCTTCCGTGCAGCGGCTCTGGAAATCGCGCCGCGAGGGTGAGGAGGTCGCGATCACCCCCGAACCCCCATCGGCCGAACGGTTCGCCTTCATCGGCGTGCGCGCCTGTGAGCTGAAGGCCATCGCCGTTCAGGACCAGGTGTTCCTTGGCGGCGCCCACGTCGACGCCCACTACCGGGCGCGGCGCGAAGGCGCTTTCGTCGTGGCTGTGAATTGCGCCGAGGCCGGCGGAACCTGCTTTTGCGTCTCCATGAAATCAGGCCCCAGGGTCGACGCCGGCTACGACCTGGCGCTGACCGAAATCATGGACGGCGGCGAGCACCGTTTTGTCGTCGAAGCCGGAAGCGCGGGGGGCGGCGAGGTGCTGGCCGAACTGCCGGGGCGTGCGGCCACGGAGGGCGACCTGGCGGCAGCCGAAGCCGTGGTCGAGCGCACGGCCGCTTCGATGGGTCGGCAGATGCGTTCGGATGACCTGCATGAGCTGCTGCTAGCCAATCTGGAGCATCCGCGCTGGGACGAAGTCGCCGATCGCTGCCTGACCTGCGGCAACTGCACCATGGTCTGCCCGACCTGCTTTTGCACCTCGGTGGAAGACAGCAGCGATCTGGCCGGGGTCGAGTCGTCCCGCTCCCGCCGCTGGGATTCTTGCTTCACGATGGACTTTACCCACGTCCCTAGCGGCAGCGTGCGCGCCAGCGCCCGCTCGCGCTATCGCCAGTGGATGACGCATAAGCTGGCCACCTGGATCGACCAGTTCGGAACCTCCGGCTGCGTCGGCTGCGGCCGTTGCCTCACTTGGTGCCCGGTCGGCATCGACATCACAGAGGAGGTGCGGGCCATCCGAGACAACCCAATGGAGCGGGGAGGCGGAACATGAGCGCCGCCGTGAAAGAAATCGAAGAGATCGTGCGCGAGCATCCATTCTTCGAGGGACTGCTGGAGCCGTTCGGCAAGCTGATCAGCGGCTGCGCCAAGAACGCCCACTTCCAGCCAGGCGAGTACCTCTTCCACGAAGGCGATTCGGCCGACCAATTCTACCTGATCCGCCAGGGCTGCGTGGCGCTGGAGATCAAGGCGCCCGGACGGGGCGCCATCACCTTTCAGACCGTGCGGGAGGACGAGGTCGTCGGGGTCGAGTGGCTGATCCCGCCCTACCGCTGGAGCTACGACGCCCGGGCGGTCGAATTCACCCGCGCCATCGCGATGGACGGCGCGTGCCTGCGCGGCAAGTGCGAGGCCGACCATGACCTCGGCTATGAGGTGATGAAGCGCTTCATGCCGGTGCTGATCCAGCGGCTGCAGGCCGCCCAGATGCAGATCCTCGACGTCTATGGCGAGTAGGCCTGAGGCGCCTTCGCCAGCTGACGTCGCCGCGGACCCGATGGTCCCGCGCGTGGGCCATGTGCGCCGACGCCGACGGGAGGCGCCCAATGTGTGGACCCTGGAGATCGAGCCGAGCGGCCCCGCGCCGGTCGCCGCCGCGCCGGGCCAGTTCAACATGCTCACCGCCTTCGGCGTCGGCGAGGCGGCGATCAGCCTCAGCGGCGATCCGGCCGAGCCGGGGCGGCTGGTCCACACGATCCGCGCGGTGGGCCCTGTTTCTCGCGCCCTGGCGCAGCTACGCCCCGGCGCGGCGCTGGGCCTGCGCGGCCCATTCGGGGCGGGCTGGCCCATGGCCGAGGCCGCCGGACGCGACGTGGTGATCATGGCCGGCGGTCTGGGGCTGGCGCCGCTGCGGACCGCGATCCACCGGCTGCTGACCGAGCGAGCGCGCTATGGCCAGGTTCTGGTGCTCTACGGGGCCCGCAGCCCCGCCGACATCCTGTTCCGCCGCGAGCTGGAGACCTGGCGGCGGCGGCTTGACGTCGAGATCGAGGTCACGGTCGATCACGCCGCGGTCTCCGACTGGCGGGGCCACGTCGGGGTCGTCACGACCTTGCTCGGCCGCGCCTCGTTCGATCCGGCCAACACCGTCGCCCTGGTGTGCGGGCCGGAGATCATGATGCGCTTTTCCGCCGCCGCCTTGGCGGACGCGGGCGTGAGGGCCGAGGCGACCTATCTGTCGATGGAGCGCAACATGAAGTGCGCGATCGGCCTTTGCGGACACTGCCAGTTCGGCCCAGTGTTCATCTGCCGCGACGGGCCGGTGTTCCGGTACGACCGCATAGCAGCCCTGCTGCGGCACAAGGAGCTCTGAGGTGGCGGCGGTGCGACGCAAACCGAGGCTAGCGGTCTGGAAGTTCGCCTCCTGCGACGGCTGCCAGCTTACGCTATTGGACTGCGAGGACGAGCTGCTGGCCGTGGCTGAAGCGCTCGACATCGCCTACTTCCCCGAGGCGACCCGCGCGGCGGTGAAGGGGTGCTACGACCTGTCGCTGGTGGAAGGCTCCATCACTACGACGCATGACGCGGAACGGATCCAGGACGTCCGCCGCCGTTCACGCGCCCTGATCACGATCGGCGCCTGCGCGACCTCGGGGGGCATCCAGGCCCTGCGAAACTTCGCCGATGTCCGCGAATACGCCCAGGTGGTCTACGCGCGCCCGGACTACATCCACAGCCTGGCGACATCGACGGCCATCGCCGATCATGTGCCGGTGGATTTCGAGCTGCGCGGCTGCCCGATCAACAAGCGTCAGCTCGTGGAGGTGATTTCCGCTTTCCTCGTCGGCCGCAGGCCCGTGACGCCCGCGCACAGCGTTTGCATCGAGTGCAAGCTGCGGGGAAACGTCTGCGTGACCGTCGCCCACGGCACGCCCTGCCTGGGGCCGGTCACGCACGCCGGATGCGACGCCATCTGCCCATCCTACGACCGCGGTTGCTATGGTTGTTATGGCCCGATGGAGAGCCCCAACGCGCCCGCTTTGAGCGCCAAGCTGGGTGAGCTTGGCATGGGCCAGCGTGACCTCACCCGTATCTATCGGACCTTTAACGCGGGCTCGCCGGCCTTCCGCAAGGAGAGCGAGCGCAATGGTCCGTAAGACCATCAAGGTCAACTATCTCGCCCGGGTAGAGGGCGAGGGCGCCTTCAAGGTGGTGGTGCGCGACGGCGTGGTCGAAAGCGCCGAGCTCAGTATCTTCGAGCCGCCCCGGTTCTTCGAGGCGCTTCTGCGCGGGCGCGCCTATTCCGAGGCGCCGGACATCACCGCGCGGATCTGCGGCATCTGCCCGGTGGCCTACCAGATGAGCTCGGTCCACGCGATGGAGCAGGCCCTGGGCGTTCAGGTGACCGGTCCCCTGCGCGACCTTCGCCGGCTGCTCTACTGCGGCGAATGGATCGAGAGCCACACCCTGCATGTCTACATGCTGCATGCGCCCGACTTCCTCGGCTACGAGGGCGCCATCGACATGGCGCGCGACCACGGCGATGCGGTGCGTCGCGGGCTGGCGCTTAAGAAGGCCGGCAATGAGATCCTGACCCTGCTCGGTGGTCGCGAGATCCATCCGATCAATGTGCGTGTGGGCGGTTTCTACCGAGTGCCTACCCGCCGCGAGCTTCAACCGCTGGCCGAAAAGATGAAGTGGGCGCGCGACGCGGCCCTGGAGACCGTCCGATGGGTCGCAAGCTTCGATTTTCCCGACAACGAGCGCGACTACGAGCTGGTCGCCCTCAGCCATCCTGACGAGTATCCATTCAACGAGGGTCGGATCGTCTCCAACCGCGGACTCGACATCACGTCGGACGCTTACGACCTGCACTTCGAGGAGTCGCACGTCGAGCGCTCCACTGCCCTGCATTCGCGCTTGCGCGAGCGGGGCGCGTACCTTGTTGGACCGCTCGCACGATACAGCCTGAACTTCTCCCGCCTTTCACCCATGGCGCAGCAGGCGGCGCGCGAGGCGGGCCTTGGAATCGTCTGCGCCAATCCCTACCGCAGCATCATCGTGCGAGCGGTGGAGGCGCTCTACGCCTGCGACGAAGCGCTGCGGATCATCGATGCCTACCAGCCGCCGGACCAACCAGCCGTGCAAATCGAGCCGCGTGCTGGCGTCGGCTGTGCGGCCACCGAGGCGCCTCGCGGCCTGCTCTACCATCGCTACCGCCTGGAGGCGGATGGGAGCATCGCCGAGGCGCGCATTGTTCCGCCCACGTCCCAGAACCAGGCCAGCATCGAAGCCGATCTGGCGAGCTTCGTCGGCCAGTGGCTGGACCTGCCCGACGATCAGCTCCGTCACCGCTGCGAGCAGACCGTGCGCAACTACGACCCGTGCATCTCCTGCTCCACCCACTTCCTGCGGCTGGAGCTGGACCGTGGGTGAGGCGGGCGCCGGCAGAGTCCTCGTGTTAGGCGTCGGCAATCCGGGCCGGGGCGACGACGGGGCCGGCCGGGCGGTCGCGCAGGCCTTGCGCGGCGCCTTGCCTCGGGCCATCGAGTTGGCCGAGTGCGAGGGCGAGGCGACCGGCATTCTCGCCAGGCTGGAGAACGCCTCAGCGGCGCTGATAATTGACGCCTGCGCATCGGGCGCGCCGGCCGGGACGGTGCATCGCTTCGATGTCAGCCAGGCGCCCTTGCCCCAGGCCGCGTTCGGGGTCTCCACCCACGGCTTTGGTCTGCATGAAGCCATCGAGCTGGCCCGCGCGCTGGGCCAATTGCCGGCCCGCTGCGTCGTCTATGCGATCGAAGGCGCCAACTTCGAGACCGGCGCGCCGCTGTCGCCGGCGGCAGCCGCGG
Organism: uncultured Caulobacteraceae bacterium; assembly: GCA_937890965.1. Classification (GTDB taxonomy): domain Bacteria; phylum Pseudomonadota; class Alphaproteobacteria; order Caulobacterales; family Caulobacteraceae; genus Poindextera. The sequence continues at coordinate 6,183 of CALAEG010000187.1, forward strand.
CGGTGCGCGAGGTGGTGAGGTGGGTCAGCGTCGAGCTCGGCGGCGAGGACCGCAAGGAGCAAGCCCATGCATGAAGCCACGCTGATGAAAGGCCTGATGCGCCGGATCGAGGAGATCGCCCGCGACCAACGGGCCGTGCGGGTGGTGGGCGTGTCGGTGTGGCTTGGCGCGCTCAGCCACATGTCGCCCGACCACCTCGTCGAGCATTTCGAGGAGGCCGCGGCGGGCACCATCGCCGAGGGCGCCCGGCTGAGCGCCACCGCATCCGACGACATCCGTCACACCAATGCCCAGGACGTCCTCCTGGAGAGCATCGAGGTGGAGACGTGAGCCGCCGATGACCACGCGGACCGCCCCGTCGCGCTCAAAAGCCGCCGCGCGCGTCCGGCGCCGTATCGAGGTGCGCGGGCGGGTGCAGGGGGTGGGCTTTCGCCCCTTCATCCACCGCCAGGCGACGCGCCTTGGTCTCGTGGGCTGGGTCGTCAACACCGCCGAGGGCGTGACTCTGGAGGCGGAAGGCGCGCCGGACGGTCTCGGCGCTCTGGTGGACGCCATCCGAAGCGCTCCGCCGCCCCAGGCGGTGGTCACTGCGGTGGATGTCGCCGAGATCGCCCCGTGCGGAGACGCCGCCTTCGCCATCCGCGCCAGCGCGCTGGGCGGGGCGCGGCGCGCGCAGGCCCCGCCCGACCTGGCCACCTGCGAGGCCTGCCTGGCCGAGCTGTTCGACCCGACCGACCGGCGCTATCGCTACCCCTTCATCAACTGCACCGATTGCGGGCCGCGCTTCAGCCTCATCGAGGACCTGCCCTACGACCGGGCGCGGACCTCCATGCGGCGGTTCGCCATGTGCGAGGCCTGCCGCGCAGAATACGAGGATCCGGCCAGCCGGCGCTTCCACGCCGAGCCCAACGCCTGCCCCGACTGCGGTCCCCGCCTTGCGCTCTGGGACCCCGCCGGCGGCGTGGTCGCGCAAGACGACGCGGCGCTCGCCGGCGCGGCCGCGGCGATCCGCCGGGGCGAGATCGTCGCGGTGAAGGGGGTCGGCGGATTTCATCTGCTGGTGGATGCGATGAGCGAGACGGCCGTGCGGCGGCTGCGGGCGCGCAAGCGCCGGCCCGAAAAGCCCTTCGCGGCGATGTTCCCGACGCTTTCGGACGTGGGCCGAGCTTGCCGCGTGTCGCCTGAGGAGGAAGCCCTGCTGACGGGTCCCGAGCGGCCGATCGTGCTGCTGCGGCGTGAGGCTGGCGTGATCGCGGAGGCCGTGGCGCCTGGCAATCCGCTGCTCGGCGCGATGCTGCCCTATGCGCCGTTGCATCATCTCCTGATGCTCGCGCTGGACTTCCCGGTGGTGGCGACGAGCGGCAACCTCAGCGAAGAGCCCATCGCGACCGACGAGCTGGAAGCCCTGGAGCGGCTGAGCGAGGTCGCCGACCTTTTCCTCGTCCACGACCGGCCGATCGTCCGACCGACAGAGGATTCGGTGGTCCGGATCGTCTGTGGTCGGCCGCTGATGCTGCGCCGGGCGCGCGGCTATGCGCCGGCGCCGGTGGCTGTGGCCGGCGTGGCGGCTGGCGTGCTGGCGCTGGGCGGGCATCTGAAGACGACGGTGGCGCTGAGCGGCGACGACGGCGTCGTCGTCTGGCCGCACATCGGCGACCTGGAGACGGTCAGGGCGCGGGCTGCGCATGCGGCCGCGGCCGAGGACATCGGCCGGTTCCAGGCCGTCCAGCCTCGCCTCACAGCCTGCGACCTGCATCCGGACTATGCCTCCAGCCGCACCGCTGGCGCCATCCGCGCGCCGCTCGTTCAGGTTCAGCATCACCTCGCCCATGTTGTCGCCTGCCTCGCCGACAATGGCGCTGCCTCACCGGCGCTGGGCGTCGCCTGGGACGGCGCGGGCTACGGACCCGATGGGACCATCTGGGGAGGGGAGTTCCTGCGCATCGCCGAGGACGGCTGGCGGCGCGTCGCGCACCTACGCCCGTTCCGCCTGCCCGGCGGCGAGGCGGCCGTGCGCGAGCCGCGCCGGGCTGCGCTGGGCCTGCTCCACGCCGCGTTCGGCGCTGAGGGCCTCGCCATGGTCGACCTCGCGCCCGTCGCGGCGTTCACCACCGCCGAACGCCGGACCTTGAGCGCCATGCTGGCGCGCGGGGTGAATGCGCCAATCTGCACGTCCGTCGGCCGGCTGTTCGACGCCGTCGCCGCGCTGACGGGCCTGCGCCAGCGGTCCAGCTTCGAGGGCCAGGCCGCGATGGAGCTGGAGTGGGCGGCCGGGGACATAGCGGGCGACCGCAGCTACGCCTTTCCGCTCCAGGAAAGCGCGACCGACGATGGCGCTCTTGTGGTCGATTGGGGCCCGGCGCTGGACGCCATCGTGGCAGACATACGCGCCGGCTCGACAGCGGGGCAGGTCTCCCAGGCCCTGCACAACGGCCTGGCGGCCGCCATTGTCGACGTGGCCATACGCGTCGGGGAGGCTCGCGTGGCCCTGACGGGTGGCTGCTTCCAGAATGCCCGCCTGACCGAAGCGACGGTCGCGGCCTTGCGCGCGGCGGGATTCGAGCCTCTCTGGCATCGACAGGTCCCGCCGAACGACGGGGGGCTGTCCCTCGGCCAGGCGGTCTGGGCGGCGTGGACGGAAGAAAGGGCAGGAACGCCATGTGTCTAGCGGTCCCCGGCCGTGTGCTTGATCTCTCCGGCGACGAACCGCTGACCCGGGTTGGTCGGGTGGATTTCGGCGGCGTCGTCAAGGAGATCAACCTGGCCTTCGCGCCCGAGGCCGACGTCGGGGACTATGTTCTCGTGCATGTGGGCTTCGCCATCGCCGTGATCGACGAGGCGGAAGCCGCGCGCATCTTCGCCCACCTGGACGAGATCGGCGAACTGGCCGAGTTCGCGGGTCCATTGGGGGCGGAACCATGAAGTTCCGCGATGAATATCGCGACGGAGCCGCCGCTCGTCGTCTGGCGGACGCCATCGCCCACACGGTCACGCGGCCCTGGACCTTGATGGAGGTCTGCGGCGGTCAGACCCACGCCATCGTGCGGTTCGGGATCGACGCCCTGCTGCCGCCCGAGATCACCCTCGTGCACGGCCCCGGCTGTCCGGTCTGCGTGACGCCGGAAGCGTATGTGGACAAGGCGATCGAGATCGCCGACCGGGCGGGCGTGATCCTCTGTTCCTTCGGCGACATGCTGCGGGTGCCGGGCGCGGACGGCGACCTGCTCGCGGCCAAGTCGCGCGGCGCCGACGTCCGCGTGGTCTATTCGCCGCTGGACGCGGTGGCGATCGCGAGGGCTGACCCCGCTAGGCAGGTCGTCTTCTTCGCCGTGGGGTTCGAGACCACCGCACCGGCCAACGCGATGGCCGCCGTCCAGGCAAGGCGCGAGGGCCTGACCAACTTCTCCATGCTGGTCTCACACGTGCTGGTTCCGCCGGCGATGCGGGCGGTGCTGGAGGGTCCAGGCAACCGCGTCCAGGGCTTCCTCGCCGCAGGGCATGTCTGCACCATCATGGGCCTGGCCGAATATCAGCCGATCGCCGCGCTGTACGGCGTGCCGATCGTGGCGACCGGCTTCGAGCCGCTCGACATCCTGGAAGGCGTCTACCTGTGCATCCGCCAGCTGGAGGCGGGCCGCGCCGAGGTGGAGAATCAGTACAGCCGCGCGGTGACGACCGCCGGCAACCGCGCCGCCCAGGCGGTGATGGCCGAGGTCTACCGCGTCATCCCCCGGCGCTGGCGCGGCTTGGGCGACATTCCCGACAGCGGGCTGGGTCTTTCCGGCGCCTATGCCGATCTCGACGCCGAGCGGCGATTTGGCGCAGTGGTGGACGGGGACGACGCCGCTGGCGAGTGCATCAGCGGCCTCGTGCTGCGGGGCGAGCGCAAGCCGCCTGAGTGCCCCGCCTTTGGCGGGCGCTGCACGCCGGAGCGGCCGCTCGGCGTGACCATGGTCTCCTCCGAGGGCGCGTGCGCGGCCTATTACCGATACCGGGGCGCGGCGTGAGCGACGAGGGGACGGTGCAGCTCGCCCATGGCGGCGGCGGCCGCGCCATGGCCCGCCTGATCGCGGAAGTGATCCGGCCGACGTTCGACGACCCGGAGCTGGCGCGAGGCCACGACGGCGCCCTGCTCGGCATCGAGGGTCCCATCGCCTTCACGACCGACTCCTATGTCATCCGCCCACTGATATTCCCCGGCGGGGACATCGGCTCGCTGGCGGTGAACGGCACGATCAACGACCTGGCGATGTGCGGCGCGCGGCCGCTCTACATGAGCGTCGGATTGATCCTGGAGGAGGGTCTGCCGCTGAGCCTGCTGCGTCGCGTCCTCGCGTCCATGCGCGACGCCGCCGCGGCCTGCGGCGTACGCCTCGTCACTGGCGACACCAAGGTGGTGGACCGCGGCAAGGCCGACGGGATGTTCATCAACACCGCCGGCATCGGCGCCGTCGTCGCGCCAGCCCCGATCGGCCCGCAGGCGGTGCGCCCGGACGATGCGGTGCTGATCAGCGGCGACATCGGCCGTCACGGCGTCGCGGTGATGGCGGCGCGGGACGACCTGGGCCTCGAGATGGCGATCGAGAGCGATTGTGCGCCGCTCTGCGCTCCGATCCTTGGGTTGATCGAGGCGGGGATCGGCGTGCGGTGCCTGCGCGACCTCACCCGCGGCGGCCTCGCCAGCGCGGTGGTCGAGATCGCCGAGACGGCCGGCGTCTCCATCGCGCTGGAGGAGGCGGCCGTGCCGATCCGGGAGGACGTGGCGTCGGCCTGCGAGCTGCTGGGCATCGACCCCCTGCACGTGGCCAACGAGGGCCGCTTCGTCGCCTTCGTCGCCCCCGAAGACGCCGAACGGGCGGTGGAGCTCATGCGCGCGCATCCGGTCAGCGCCGGCGCCGCCGTCATCGGCCGAGTGGGCGACGCGCCGGCCGGCCGAGTGTCGTGCCGCGGCGCGCTGGGCGTGGCCCGCGCGATCGACATGCTGAGCGGCGAACAACTGCCGCGCATCTGCTGAGGGGCCGTTCCAACCATCATCGACAATGGGCGTTGTCGGCCGTCTATTCCTGTTCCCGCGGGACCTAGACTAAGTCCACCTCATCGGGTCAGTGATGCGGATGTCGGCGACGCCCGCGGAGGTGCGGCAGTCCCTCCAGATACGCGTGAACCGGCTTACCGTCCTCCAGACCCTCACCGATGTCGAGATGAGCGGCCCAGTTCCGTGCCGCTGATCACCGACACGCCCCACAGAGGTGCTGCGGACGCGGCTCAGCCCCAAAGCGAGCGTGTCCGCCAGCGGTGGCTTTTCCGGACATTGCCGCAATGTCTTTCGACCCAATGACGATGACGCACTACGCCGAATTCGCTGGCAGCCATTCATTGCGAGTTCACGCAGACAGGATCAGGGGTTTTGCGATCCGGCACGACATCGGAGACTTTTCGGGAGCCCCCAATATGCGTACGAACAATGTTTCAGTTGTGGCGTCGATCTGCGTTTGCGCGGCGGCGCTTTTGGCCGCCTCTGCCAGCGCCTCGCAGACCTACAACGCGAGTCATTCGAACATCACGGTCGACAACGTCTATTTCAGGACTCTCAGCGTGAAGGGGCAGGAGGCCCTGAGAAGCCTGTGCGCCGAACACAACGGGCATGTTGTGACGAACGACAAGGGCCAGCTGGGCTGCCAAGTCGGGTCGCTGAGCGATAGCAAGAATATCTCCGATGGAGCGGCCAAGGGGCAGGCGAGCGAGTAGCGGCTTGGAGCGGGCCTAACCGCCAGCACCTCACCGCCGCATCATAGGCTTACCCGTCATGACTCATCGCCGCTGAGCGCGACGGCGATTGTGTCCGCCGATCCATGGGTTCTCGGACAATGGCGGCGGGGGAAGTGGCCTCGCATGACGAGCCTCAATCTGACGAAATGATGACACAGCTCAATGCGGGGCTGCAGCTGCCATGTTCCCCGTTGGGCTCATCAGTTGCGTCCGAGGGGCGCCATGCAAACCGAGGTTCTCATTGTCGGCGCCGGCCCAACTGGGCTCGTGCTGGCGCTGTGGCTGACGCGCCTTGGCGTACGTGTGCGCATCATCGACAGAAACGCCGGGCCCGGGGAGACCTCCCGGGCGTTCGCCGTACAGGCTAGAACGCTCGAATTGTACGATCAAATCGGGCTAGCCGAGGCGGCGGTGAGAAGGGGCCGCCGACTATCGGCCGTAAACGTCCACGAGCGCACCAAGGCGGTTGCGCGAATCCCACTCGGTGACTTCGGCCGCGGTCTCAGCCCCTTTCCGTACATACTGATCCTTCTTCAGGACAAGCATGAGAAACTGCTGATCGAACCCTTGGCCGAGGCTGGCGTTGAGGTGGAGCGAAACACCGAACTCATCGGATTCGAAGATGACGGCGCGCACGTGTGTGCGCGGTTGAAACGCAGCGATGGCGAGGATGAGTTTTGCGACGCCGCTTTTCTCTGCGGATGCGACGGCGTCCATTCGGCGATCCGGGAGCTGGTCAACACAGACTACCCGGGCGGAACCTACGAGCGCGTTTTTTATGTCGCCGATGTGACCGCCACCGGGCTCATGGTCGATGGCGAAGTTCACTACGCCATGGCGGGCCCAGACCTCTGCAGGGTCTTCCCACTGATGGGGAAGGACCGTGTGCGCCTGATCGGACGCGTCCCCGACAGTGCGAAGGCCAGCGGATTTCCCGCGACCTACGACGACGTGGCCGACCAGGTCGTCGAAGCCACGGGCCTCAAGGTCTCCATGGTCGAATGGTTTTCGACCTATCGCGTCCATCATCGCGTGGCCGCTAAGTTCCGGAAGGGGCGAGCATTCCTTCTTGGTGACGCCTGCCACACGCACAGTCCCGCCGGGAGCCAGGGTCTCAACACCGGCGTGGGCGATGCCGTGAATCTGGCTTGGAAGCTGAGCGCCGTCCTGCGAGAGCATGCCAATCCGGTTCTCCTCGACACATACGAAACCGAGCGCATGGAAGTCGCCCGAAGAGTCATCGCGACGACGGACCTAGCCTTCGGCCTGCAGGTGAACCCGGCGGGCGCCATGCGGTTCGCGCGGCTCGGGCTCGCCAAACTGATGCCGATGCTGATGCGCCTTGAGGGGGATCGTTTGTTATTCTTTCGGACCGTGTCCCAGCTGATGCTTAACTATCGCAAGAGCTGATGCTTAACTATCGCAAGAGCGCGCTCAGCGTCGGGAGGGCGGGAGGCGTTGTGGGCGGTGATCGCCTCCCCTGGATAGGGCTGACCGGAGACACTGACAACTTCGCGCCGCTTCGGACGCTCGGTTGGCAAGTGCATGTCTATGGCCGGGCCGAGAACCGGTTGCGAGAAGTGTGCGCCCGCCGCGGCCTCGCGCTGCATGAGTTTGCCTGGGGCGCCGGCGCCCGGCAGGGAGGACTTGCCAAGGACGCGATCTATCTGGTTCGGCCGGACGGGTACGTGGCCTACGCGTCGCGCGAACAGAATCCACGGGGGATAGAGCGTCTGTTTTCGAGGTTCCAACTCAAATTCGCCGCCGCCGCCGAATTCGCCAGCTTGGATAGCCTGGAAGTGGCTCGCGGGCCGTCCACCCACATCTCGCCCGTTTCATTGAACACCTGATCGCTGTCCATCAAACGACCGCTGGCGGACAATCGTGGCGACAGTTCACTAACGCTCCCAGCCTGAAAAGGGGTTCGCCAGGGCCAAGCGGGAAACAGCGCAACATGTCGCTCGCCCTGCCAGACGTCGATCGCATGCGGATGATCTATGCCACCGATGTGGTCGATAGCGGCGTCGTCGTGCTCGAAGAGAGCGATGCGCGTCTCTTGGATTGATCCATCGTGTCGGAGCAGGT
>CALAEG010000188.1 GCA_937890965.1 uncultured Caulobacteraceae bacterium
GTGGTGCTGATCCAGTCCAGGCTGCTGTCGGAGGTCAAGGACGTCGCGCCCAACACCGCGCCGTCGCTGGTCTTCACCCAGATCGCGCCGGAGACCGGGGCGAAGTTCGACGCCGATATCGCCGCCGCCATGGGGCCGCTCAGACCCGACGATTATCGTCGCTATCCGTTCGCCACCGGCCGCATCACCCGGATCGGCGGCGGGCCCGTCGATAAGGACAAGGTGGCGCGGACGCAGCGCTGGGCCTTCGACCAGGATATCAGCCTGACAGCCATCGACGCCGCGCCGCCGGACGCGAACGTCACCGCCGGCGCCTGGTGGCCGGCCGGCTATGACGGGCCGCCGCTGGTGATGCTGGAGGCCGACATCGCCCGCGCGGCGGGGCTGAAGCCGGGCGACATGGTCACCATCTCCCTGCTCGGCCGCGACCTTGACGTCCGCATCGCCGGCCTGCGCAAGGTCGAGTTCAGCGGCTTTGGCGCAAGCTTTCCCATCGTCCTCGACGCGGCGGCGTTGAAGGGCGCCAACCTGCGCGAAGTGGCCATCGCCAAGGCCAGCAAGGCCCAGGAGTCGGCGATTCTGGCCAATCTCGGCCGCGACTTTCCGAGTGTCGACGTGATCAGCGTGCGCGAACAGCTGGAGGCGGCGACGAAGATATTCGACCAGCTGGCTTGGGCGGTGCGCGGCGCGGCGGCCGTGGCGGCGCTGGCGGGCCTGCTGGTGCTGATCGGCGCCATCGCCGCCACCGCCCAGGCCCGCGCGCGGGAGGCAGCGGTGCTCAAGGTGCTAGGCTCGACGCGCGCGCAGATCCTCGCCGCCTATTGCGTGGAGTATGGTGCGGTGGGCGCCATCGCCGGGATGGCCGGCGTGCTGCTCGGCGCTGCGGCCGCCTGGCCGGTCATCACCTTCGTCTTCCACACCCATTGGGCGGTCGACTGGAACGGGATCGTCGTCGTGCTCGCCGCCGTGGCCGCCGTCGGCGTCTGCGCCGGCGCGGTCGCCGCCTTCGCCGCCCTGGCGCGACGGCCGGCGCCGGTGTTGCGGACGGAGTAGCTAGCGGCCGGTGAACACCGCGGCGCGCTTTTCGGTGAAGCTGCGCACGCCCTCGCGGTGATCCTCGGTGGCGAATAGCCGGTAGATGGTCTCGATCGCCCAGGATCCGATCTCGCGCGGATCGCCGGGGCTGGTTCGCCTCAAGCCCGCCTTCATCGCCGTGAGCGCCAGCGGCGGGTTGGCGGCGATGCGCCCCGCCAGGCCCATGGCGGCGGTCATCAGTTCGCCATGCGGGACGACGCGCCCGACCAGGCCGATCCGTTGTGCTTCGGCCGCGTCGATCGGGTCGCCTGTGAACAGCAGTTCGGCCGCCTTGTCGGGGCCGACAATGGCCGGCAGCTTCCAGAAGCCGCCGACGTCGCAGACCACGCCGCGCTTGATGAACAGCTCGGCGAACACGGCCTTTTCCGAGGCGATACGCATGTCGGCATAGAGGGCCAGCTCCATGCCCCAACCGACGGCCGGCCCGTTCACCGCCGCGATCACCGGCTTGTCGCACTCGATCGTCGCCATAGCCGCCGGGGTCGGCTCGAACCGCACCCTGGGCGTCGCCGGCGCCGGGCGCGCGTCTCCAGTCATCATCTCCTTGATGTCCTCGCCCGAGCAGAAGGCCGGATCGGCGCCGGTGACCACCACGCAGCGGACCTCGACATCGGCGGAGGCATGGCGGAAGGCCGACTCGATCTCGGCATAGGCGCGCGGGTTCAGCGCATTGCGCCGCTCCGGCCGGTTCAGCGTGATGCGACAGATATGATCGCGCACCTCGTAGAGGACGTGCACGAAATCTTCGGTGGCGATGGCGGGCATGGTCTTGCGTCTCCTCTTGCCCTGTCCCGTGGTCAGCTTGCTAAGCAGGTCGCCGGGGTTCAAGGCCGTGGCATAGTGTGGCGACGGATGACGATGGGGAAGGCAATGGCCGAAGACTATCCGCCCGAAGTCGGCGACGTGCGCGACAACCACCGCTTCGACGAGGCGGGCCTGGAGGCCTGGCTTTCGCGGAATGTTGACGGCTTTCGTGGCCCTATGGGCGTGCGCCAGTTTCGCGGCGGCGCCTCCAACCCGACCTTCCTGATCGACGCCGGCGAGCGGCGCTATGTGCTGCGCAAGAAGCCGCCAGGCCAGCTCTTGGCCAGCGCCCACCAGGTGGATCGTGAATACCGGGTGATGAAGGCGCTGGGCGGCGCTGGCTTTCCGGTGCCGGTCATGCGGGCGCTCTGCCTGGACGAGGCGATCATCGGCACGACCTTCTATGTGATGGACTTCCTGCAGGGCCGCATCTTCCGCGACGCGCGCCTGCCGGGCCTGGCGCCGGCGGAGCGCACGGCGGTCTATGACGAGCTGAACGCGGTCCTGGCCCAGCTGCACGGGGTCGACTACGCGGCGATCGGTTTGGGCGACTACGGCCGGCCAGGCAACTATTTCACCCGCCAGATCGATCGCTGGACCAAGCAGTACCGCGGCGCCGAGACCGAGACGATCGAGGCGATGGAAGAGCTGATCGCGCTCCTGCCCGAGCGCGCGCCGACCGAAGAGACCACCACCATCGCCCACGGCGACTATCGGTTGGAAAACGTCATGTTCCACCAGACCGAGCCCCGGATCATCGCGGTGCTCGACTGGGAGCTGTCGACCCTTGGCAATCCCCTGGCCGACATCGGCTATGGCGGACTGCTGTGGCATTCGGTCTCGGAGAGCTGGGGCACGCTGACCGGCGTCGACTTCAAGACCTCCGGCATCCCCACCGAGGACGCGTACGTCGCCGCCTATTGCCGGCGCACCGGGCGGGACGGCATCGAGGACTTCAACTTCTATGTCGGCTTCGCGGCCTTCCGCCTGGCCTCGATCGGCCAGGGGGTGTTCAAGCGCAATCTGGATGGGATCGGCACCGGCAACGCCAGCCGGGACAATTCCGGCACCCGCGGCCTGGCCGAACTGGCGCTGTCGCTGATGAAACGGTGAGGCGGCCATGACCAGCCTGCATTACGTCGCCCTTCCGTCGCTGCACGAGTCGCCGCTGAGCATAGCCGGGCGGCTGCGCGTTCCGGAGATCGAGGGTCGCCTCCCCGCCGTGATCCTGCTGCACGGCTCGGCCGGGCCCAGCGCGCGCGAGGGCGGCTATGCCGAGCCGCTGAACGCCGCCGGCTTCATCACCCTGGAGCTGGACCAGTGGTCGCCGCGCGGCCTGGTCGGCGGCGCCGAGGGCCGGCCGCGCACGGTGGTCGAGACCCTGCCCGACCTCTATGGCGCCCGCGCCTGGCTGGCCGCCCACCCCAGGGTCGATGCGGCGCGGATCGGGGTGATCGGATTTTCCTTCGGCGCGGTGGCGACCATGCTGGCGGCGACCCACGCGCAGAACGACCCCTTTCTCGGCGACGCGCATTTCGCCGCGCTGATGCCGGTCTATCCGATCTGCCATCTGTACAACCGGGTGCGCGGCTTCGAGTTCGGCGATCTGGTCGATGCGCCGGTGCTGATCGTCACTGGCGCCCTGGATGGCTATGACAACGACCCGAAGGCCGGCGAGACCCTGGTCGCCTCGCTGAGCGACGCCGACCGCGCCAAGGTCCGCACCGAGGTGATGGCCGAAGCCCATCACGGCTTCGACATGCCCGGCGAGGCTCGCCAGGTGCAGGACCCCGCCGGCAACCGCGGCCAGGGCGGCCTGCTTACCATGGCCTACAACGCGCAAGCGGCGGCGCGTTCGCACAGGCTGGCGGTGTCGTTTTTCAGCGAGGCGATGGGCTCGTCGTGACGATCGACCTGGAGGACATAGCCTACGCGCCGACCACCGGCGTGCGGCGGGCGCGCGAGGCGCCGCTGGTGGTGGCGACCGAGGCCATCCTTACGGGCTATGGCCGGCTGGTCGATACGCCGGACTTTCCCATCGAGATCGTCCGCTGGCCGGCGCAAGGCTGGCGGCCGGTCGATGCAAACTCAGGCGATCAGGGCGGCGCGACCGAGGGGCTGTTCGAGTTCGCCTGGCGGGGCGAAACCCTCTACGCGCGCAACAACGCGGTCGGCGACAGCTATCTGTTCGGCTGGAGCGTCTGGCCGGACGTCGCGGCGACCGAAGGCCCGGCCAGACCACGCGACCGGGCGCTGATCTGGCGCGCCAACTACCATCCCGACGGCGGCCAGCTGATCTATCCTGTCAACGGTCAAAGCTTTGTCGCGCCCATGGCCCTGCCGGGCGACGATGTGACGCCGGAGCAGTTCGTCGCCTTCTGGTGCGATGGAAGCCGGGGCCTCTACATCCACCCGAACGTCTGGCATGGCGCCTTTGTCCCGCACGATGACGAGGCGGTGTTTCTGGACCGCCAGGGCCGCGTCCACGCCCGCGTCTCGGTGGATTTTGCCAAGGAATTCGGCTGCTATCTGGCCGTTCCGTTGCGGCGGCCGGTCAGCCCATAAACCGCCGCAGCACCGCTTCCGCCCGGTCCGGTTCGTCGCGGTGCACGCCGTGGCCGGCGTTCTCGAAGACATGGAGTTCGGCGACGCCTTCGGGCAGGGCGGCGGCGATCTCCTCGCTGCAGGCGACCGGGGTGATCGGGTCGTGGGCGCCGGCGAGGATCAGGGTGGGAACGCGAATCGCCGACAGGCCGCCGCTCAGGTCCATGCTGCGCATCTCGCCCAGGATGAAATGGCTCATCACCGCGGTCCGGCGGATGGCGCGGCGGCGGGCGACCGCGTCGGCCGGGTTCGGCTGGGGATTGTAGAGCGGCATGCAGACCTCCTGATATTCGGTCACAAGCGCGTCGTCCGGCGCGGTCCAGAACTTCTCGGCGATCTGGCGGGCGCGGACGCCGCCGCGCGCCTGCATCATGTCGTAGGTCACCTCCAGCTTCAGGCTGGCGGCCGTCGAGGACAGGATCAGCTTGGCCGGATGCTCCGGATGCCGGCTGGCATAGGCCATGGCCACCATGCCGCCGAACGAGTTGCCGTAGACGACGGGCGCGGTGATGCCCAACGCGTCGCAGAAGGCCTTCACGTCGTCGCCCCACTGGGCCAGCGTCCAGGTGTCCGCATCGCCGGTCGAGCGGCCGTTTCCCCGGTGGTCGATATAGATCACCTGATGGGTGTCGGCGAAGCGGTCGAAATAGGGCCGCAGCGTCGAATGATCGAAGCCGGGACCGCCGTGCATGACGATCAGGGTCGGCCGCTCGACCATCCGCTCGCCATCGACCGCGAACTTCGCGCCCACGACGTCGAAAAAGAGCCGCGCGGAGCCGAGGTCGATGTGCATGGGACGCCTTTGCCGCTCTAGGAAGCTGTGAGCAAAGGCTAGGCAGGGACGCCGCGCGCCGCAATCGGCAAGTAACGCGATCTCAAGAGCCCATCGGGCATGGTGCGGCCGACGAGCCCCTGAAGAGGTCGCGACCTTGATAAAAATACTCGATGACGGCCTCGATGAGATGGCCGCCCGCGCCTATCAGGGCCTGCCGTTGCGCATGGTGGTGACCACCTGCGTCGCCGGCGTCGTCACCCTTTTGCTGCCCTGGCGGCTGTGCTTGGCGTGGCTGTGTCTACAGGTGGTGTCGGAGGGGTTGTCGATCTTCGTCACCCGCCCACAGGCCCTGGGCCGCAAGGTCGGCTCGGCGGTGCGCATCGCTCACCTGGCCGACCTGGTGGTCGGATCCATGCTCTGGATGGGCCTGGGCGCGGCCCTATGGATCGACAAGGCGCCGGGCGGACCGATCTGCGCCATGATAATCTGGGTCGCGGTGGTCTTCTTCGCCCAGAACAACGCCTATCAATCGACCACGGGGTTTGTCGTCGGCGGCGCCTTCCCCGCCCTTGCCATGCTGGTCTTCGTCATCGCCGGACCCAATCCCTTTCACCTGCCGCTGATCCCCGTCGTCGGGCTGCTGATCCTGGCCCTGAGTTTCGTCGCCGACGGCGTCATGCGCAGCCTGGGCGTTCGGCGAAGTTTCGAGGCGGCCCAGCGCAGCATCGCCGCGTCCGAGGCCCACTACCGGCTGCTGGCCGACAATGTCACCGACGTGATCGCGCTGTCGGGCGTCAACGGCGAGCGGCGCTATATTTCGCCGTCGATCCAGCAAGCGCTCGGCTTCACCGCCGAGGAGCTGCTGCAGACGCCGGGCTACACCTACCTCCACCCGGAGGATCGCGACTTCGTGGCGCAGACCGTCGCCTCGCTGACCCCGGAAGCGCCGCAGCGCACCATCGACTATCGCGTCATGCGCAAGGACGGCGGCATGATCTGGGCGGAGACCTGTTTCACCCTGATCCCGGGCGCGGGCCCGGATGGCGCGGGCGAGGTGGTTTCGCTCTCGCGCAACATCACCGCGCGCAAGGCCATGGAGACCGAGCTGGTCGAGGCCCGGCGGCGCGCCGAAGAGGCGGCGGCGGCCAAGTCCGACTTCCTGGCCAACATGACCCACGAGCTGCGCACGCCGCTGAACGCCATCATCGGCTTTTCCGGGGTGCTGGCGGGCTCGCCAAGGCTGGCGGTCGAAGACGCGCGCCACGCCGGCCTGATCCGCGACGCCAGCGCCACCCTGCTGGAGCTGGTCAACACCGTGCTGGACTTCTCCAGGCTGGAGGCCGGCGCGGTCGAGCTGGAGGCTAAGCCGTTCGATGCGATAGAGGCGGCGCGCGCCACGGCCGCGCTGCTGACCCAGCAGGCCGACTCCAAGGACCTGATGATCGCGGTCGAGGCCCAGGGCGAGACCTCGCCCCTGGTCGGCGACGCGGCCCGGATCCGCCAGGTGCTGATGAACTTCCTGTCCAACGCGATCAAGTTCACCGCCGAGGGCGGCGTCACGATAGCCGTGCGCCAGACCCGGAGGGACGCCGATCACGACACGCTGCGAATCGAGGTCTCCGACACCGGCATCGGCATCGATCGCGACAAGATCGACACCCTGTTCGACCGCTTCACCCAGGCCGATGCGACCGTCTCACGCCGCTATGGCGGTACGGGCCTTGGCCTGGCCATCTGCAAGCGCACCATCGAACTGATGGGCGGCGCCGTCGGCTGCGACAGCCGGCCGGGCCAGGGCTCGACCTTCTGGTTCGAGATCGTGCTGCCTCGCGCCGACGCCCTGGTCGAGGAGGCGGAGGCGGAGGCGACGGCCGTTCCCGACGCCCCCTTGCGCATGCTGCTGGTCGAGGACGTTGCGGTGAATCGCGAACTGATCGCCACTCTGCTGGCGCCCTTCGATGTCACCATCGAGATGGCCGAGAACGGCCTGCTCGCCGTCGAAGCCATGCAGCGCGCCAGCTTCGACCTGGTGCTTATGGACGTTCAGATGCCGGTGATGGACGGCCTCACCGCCGCCCGCACGATCCGCGCCTTGCCCCAGGCCAGTGCGCGCTCGACCCCGATCATCGCCATGACCGCCAATGTCCTGCCCGAGCAGGTGCGGAAATGCCTCGATGCCGGCATGGACGACCATCTGGGCAAGCCAATCAGCCCCGCCGCCCTGCTGGCCGTGCTCTCCCGCTGGTCGGCCGGCCGCGAGGCGGCGACCGACGAGGCCGGAGCCGTCACGGCCGCGTGACCGGGCGGGAGCGGCCCGCTACTAAGGCTGGGATGACCGCCGCCGCCGTCCTCTCGGTCGACAAGCTGTGCAAGGCCTTCGGGGGCCTGCGCGCCGTGGACGCCGTCAGCTTTCACGTCGCGCCGGGCGAGATCGTCGGGCTGGTTGGCCCGAACGGAGCCGGCAAGACCACCACCATCAACATGATCCTGGGCGTGCTGGCCCCAACCAGCGGCCGGATCGAGATCGACGGTGTCGACCTGGCGGCCAACCGCAGCCGCGCCCTGGCCAGGACCAACTTCGCCGCCGTCTATGCGCCCCTGCCCGGCAATCTGACGGTCGAGCAGAACCTGCGCGTCTTCGGCATGATCTACGCGGTCGAGGGCCTTTCCGAACGGATCGAGCAGCTGCTCGCCGCCTACGACCTCGCCCGCTACCGCAAGACCAAGGCCGGCGTGCTGTCCTCGGGCGAGCAGACCCGGCTGGGCCTGGCCAAGGCGATGCTGAACCGGCCGCGGCTTTTGCTGCTCGACGAACCCACCGCCTCCATCGACCCCGCGACGGCGCGCGACATCCGCGCCAGCGTCACCGCCTTCGTGGCCGAGGGCCATGGCGGGGTCGTGTGGACCAGCCACAACATGTACGAGGTCGAGGCCGTCTGCGACCGCGTGCTCTTCCTGGCCCGCGGCAAGGTGGTGCTCGAGGGCGACCCCAAGACCCTGCCCCACCAGCATGGCGCGGCCAGCCTCGACGACCTTTTCGTCCAGGTGGCGCATGAGGCGCTTTTGCCGGAACACGCGCCATGAACCCGTCGCGCGTCGCCGCCATCGTGCTGCGCCAGCTATACCTCTATAGCGGCAGCCCCCAGCGGGTGCTGCCCATCTTCGCCTGGGTGGCCGTCGACATCCTGCTCTGGGGTTTCATCAGCCGCTATTTGAACGGGGTCTCGCACACGGGCTTCAACTTCGTGCCGGCGCTGCTGGGCGCGATCCTGTTGTGGGATTTCCTCACCCGGGTGATGCAAGGGGTCACAACGGCCTTTTTCGAGGACGTCTGGTCGCGCAACTTCCTCAACTTCTTCGCCACGCCGCTGCGCACCTCGGAGTACGTCGCCGGCTTGGTGGTAGTCGGCGTCGGCACCAGCCTGGTCGGCCTTGTGGTCATGCTGGCCCTGGCCTGGGGGGCGTTCGGCTTGTCCTTCCTCAGCTACGGCGCGGCGCTGGCGCCGTTTCTGATGGTGCTGTTCGTGACTGGGATAGCGCTGGGCATCACCGGCGCGGCCATTGTGCTGCGGCTCGGGCCCGCCTCGGAGTGGCTGGTCTGGCCGATCCCGACCCTGATCTCGCCATTCGCCGGGGTCTTCTATCCGATCTCGGTGCTGCCCGGCTGGATGCAGGTCATCTCGCGGGTCCTGCCGCCATCCTACGTCTTCGACTCCATGCGCGCGGTGGTCGCCGGCAAGCCCGCCGCCTGGGATCGCCTGGCCATCGGCGGCGGCCTGTCCATCATCTATCTGGGGCTCGCCTGCCTCTTCTTCGCAAGCGTCTATCGCTACGCCATCCGCACCGGCCTGATCGCGCGCTACAGCGCCGAGACGGTGAGCTAGCCGCCGTCTCTCGACGCCGCCGCAATAGCGGTGACCAGGTCCCAGGCGTTTCGGACATTGAGCGAGAGCAGGATCAGCAACACAGCCGCGATCGCCTCCGGGGCCCATGCCGCCCGCCAACAAAGCGCGAGGGCGGCGGCGAAAAGGGCCAGATAGATCACGATGGGGAGGACGCCGTAGCACCAGAAGTCCGACCAATGCGGGTCGTCCTTGCTGGTTCTCAGGCCGCGGATGCCGATGCAGGCGCGAACCGCGCCGGCAAGACCCGCCAGGACGGCGACTTCGATGGCGGCGGCCGTCGCGCCGGGGCCGAGTCTGGGCGCCATGGCTATGGCGCTGATCACCATCACCATCCCGAAGTGCAGCGCCGTGGGCGTCAGATAAAGCGCCTGACCGCGCATGGTCTTCGACCGGTCGAACCCCGCGGTCAGGGTGACCACCACGAACAACAGCCCGATCAGCCCCACCGCCGCGGGCCCGAGCATCAGGTAGAAGTTGTCCCAGCCCTCGAACATGACCTTCAGATCACTCCGTCGTCCGCAAGCCGCGCCAGCTCGGCGGCGCTCAGGCCCAGGCGCTCGCCCAGGATGGCGCCATTGTGCTCGCCGACCGCCTGCGGCGCGATCGAACGCACCGCGCCCGGTGTCTCCGAGAATTTCGGAAAGGGCGCCTGCATCTTCAGGCCGGGCCAGCGCGGGTGATCGACAGCGACGATCGCCTCGCGCGCGGCGAAGTGCGGGTCTTCCAGCATGTCGGCGGGGGCGAACAGCCGGCCGCCGGGAATGCCGGCCTCCAGCATGCTGCGCTCGACGAAATCCACGGTCCGGGTCCGGGTCCAGGCCGCGATCAGTTCGTCGAGTTCGACCTGGTTGTCTCCGCGCGAGCGATGATCGGCGTAGCGCGAGTCTTCGGCCAGCTCGGGGCGGCCCATGACGCCGCACAGGCGCCTGAACAGGCTGTCCTGGTTGGCCCCGATCATGAATTCGCCGTCCGCGCACGGATAGACGTTCGAGGGCGCGATGCCCGGCAATATGGCCCCCGACCGCTGCCGCGTGACACCGGCGGCGCTGTATTCGGCCACCATGCCCTCCATCACCTGCAGCACCGATTCATAGAGGGCCACGTCTATCACCTGGCCGCGGCCGGTGCGCTCGCGGTGGTGCAGGGCGGCCAGCACGCCCATGCAGCCATAGCTGGCCGCCAGGGTGTCGCCGATTGATACGCCCATGCGCGACGGCGGCCGGTCGGGATCGCCGACCAGCCGGCGCCAGCCGCCGAAGGCCTCGGCGATGCCGCCGAACCCGGCCCGGTCCGAATAGGGCCCGGTCTGGCCGTAGCCCGACATGCGCACAACGATCAGGCGCGGGAACTCCCGGCGCAGATCGTCGGGCGCCAGGTTCCAGCCCTCCAGCGTGCCGGGCTTGAAGTTCTCGATCAGCACGTCGGCCTCGCCGATCAGCCGCCGCGCCAGCGCCTGGCCCTGGGTGACCCGCAGGTTCAGCGACACCGAGAGCTTGTTGCGGGCGATCACCTCCCACCAGACCGGCGCACCCTGGCCCCAGACCCGCATGGGATCGCCGGCGCCCGGCGGCTCGATCTTGACCACCTCGGCGCCCATGTCGCCCAGCAATTGCCCGCAGAAGGGCCCGGCGATCAGCTGGCCCATCTCGACCACCTTCAGATCGCTCAGAGGTCCCTGGTCACTCATCCTGGCTTGCCTTGGCTCTGGTTGAGGGCCGTCGGACGGTCGGCCACGGTCGCATAGGCCTCGAAGGACTCCTTCGCCAGCGGGCGCAGGACGACGATGATGGGTTTGATCTCCCCGACCGTCTCGACCACGAAGTCGAAACCGCCGGCGCGAGTCTCGCGCAGGCCATCCAGCCGCTGCAGTATCTCGGCTCGCGCGGGATCATCCACACCGAGCGCCTTGGCGACGCTTTCCGCCGCGACGATCTCGGCGGTGGTGTCGAAGACGCCGTCGAGCGTCAGGGTCACCCGCACCATCAGCGCATGGATCTGGGCGCGGAGCTTGGCGTCGGGCAGATCGTAGAGCTTCTCGCGATTGCGGTCGTAGGCGTCTGCTTCGCGCCGCACCGCGCGCAGCAGCCGCATGGTCAGCTGGCCGTAAGGATCGCCACGCCCGCGCGCATCGTCGGCCAGCGCCGTGATCAGTTCGATCACCGAAAGGATTTCGCCGAACAGCAGGGCCGCGCTGCGTCGGCGTTCCCGCCGTCGGAAGAACTGCTCCAGCTGCGTCGCCGCGAAGCCGCCGACCGTGGCCAGGACAGCCCCGACAACAACCGCCCAGAGGGTTTCCATGTCCGCCGCCAAGGTTTAGGTCCCCTGATCCCGAAGACTAGGCTCTACCCCCGCGCCGACCGGCCCACCAGCCGGGGCATCAGCCAGCGCTGGAAGGCGTCCTCGTCGCAGTCGAGGCAGACATCGGCATTGGCGGGGCCGTCGGTTTCGCGGGTATAGCCGGCGTCGTCGACGCTGAGGCGTAAGGATTCGACCTTGAACATCGACGGGTCGATGGCGAAGGCCAGGGCCGCGGTGTCGAACAGGATGGGCGTGGTGCGACCGGCGACGGCTGACCATTGCAGATAGGTGAGCGCCAGGGCGTCGGTGATCGGAGTCGAGCGGGTGAAGAGAAGCTGGCGCTTCAGTTCGTCGAGCGCGACCATGGTCGCGTCCAGGGGCGCCACGCCCAGGGGCACGCCGGCCTCGAACACCGCCTGGGCGGCCTTGATGTCGGAGAGGATGTTGTACTCGGTCGAGGGCTTGCCCTCGCCCTGCCACGACAGGTCGCGATAGCCGCGGTGGACCGAGCCGCCCATCAGCACGATGCGTTCCAGGCGTCGGAATGTGGCCGGGTCGCGGTCCAGAGCGGCGGCCAGGTTGGTCAGCGGACCGATGGCCAGCAGGGTGATCTGGCCCGGATTGGCCGCGATCAGCCGCAGCAGGAAATCCACGGCCTCCGGCTCGTCGCCCTCCAGCTCGGGGCCGCCGTGCGCCCAGCGCCGGTGGGTGAAGGGCGCGCCCGTGCGCAAGGTCGAGCCGATCGCCACGGGGATGTCCTCGCGGCCGGCGAGATTGAGGAAGCGCTTGGTCAGCCGCGCCCTGAGGGCTGCGTCACCCGCGACCGTGGTCACGCCCAGTATGTCCAGTTCCGGGCTGGCCAGGGCGACGGCCAGGGTAACGATGTCGTCGTAGTCGTCGCCTATGTCGGTATCGATGATGAGCTTCATCGTCCCTCTATCGAGGGTCGCCGCACATCGGGCAAGAGCAGCGCGAGCCTAGTCGCCGCTGACGATCGACAGGATGTTGCCGTCGGGATCCTTGAACCAGGCGATCTTCATCGCGCCGCTGACATGGATGTCGCCGTGCATTTCCGTATTCGGCAGGTTGTCATAGCGCTCGAAGGCGACGCCGCGGCTCTTCAGTTCGGCGACCACCGCATCGACGTCGGCGACCGGCCAGGTGGCGGCGGTGGCCTTGTTGGTCCCGGCCTTGTCGGTCTCATAGACGTAGAGCACCGTGCCGCCGCTCTTGTAGGTGGCGACGCCGGGGCGGGTTTCGTTGAGTTCGAGACCCAGCTTGCCTTCATAGAAGGCCTTGGCGCGGGCCGCATCGGTCACCGGAATGGTGGCGACGGCCTGGCTGTCTCCCAGCATGGCGTGTTTGGTGGTGGTTCCCAGCATGACGTGCTCCTTGGTCGCGGCGCGCGGCGGCCGTCGCGCGATTGTGCGACTGAAACGCCCCAGGACCGCAGTTCGATCCACGCTATCGCTCGGGCGGGCCTTTGAGTTCGACCACATTGCCGTCAGGGTCGCGGATATAGACCGAGGGTCCGGATCCCTCGGCGCCGTAACGCTGCCCGACCTCGCCGATCTCGATACCGGATACCCCGAGATGGGCGCGAATGGCGTCCAGATCGAACGGCGCGATCTGGATGGCGAAATGGTCCAGGTTTCGGCCTTCGACCGCCGGCGCCGTCCCGCCCATCCGGCCAAGCGGCTGGTCGATCGGCACGAGATCGATCAGCGAATCCCCGGCGCGCACCTGATAGAGGCCAATACTCGCCTGCTCTTTCTCCATCGTGCAGCCGAGCGCGCCGACGTAGAATCCGAGGCTGGCCTGAAGGTCCATGACGCGCAGGACGACGTGGTCGAGCTTGCGCAGGTTGAACGGCGGCGAAGCCACTGGCCTAGGCCATCTGAAGTTGACGCCGCACCAGCTTGGAATAGTCGTCCATCAGCGACAGCGAGATATTGCCAGGCGTGTAGCGGTGCTCGGCGATCTCGGCGACCGGGGTCACCTCGGCGGCGGTGCCGCAGATGAAGACCTCGGAAAAGGTGGAAAGCTCCTCGGCCGGAATGTGCCGCTCGACCACCTCGAAGCCGCGCTTCTTGGCGATCTTGATGACGCTCTGGCGGGTGATGCCGTCGAGGAAACAGTCCGGCGTCGGGGTGTGGAGCACGCCGTCGCGGACCAGGAAGATGTTGGCGCCGGTCGCCTCGGCCACATAGCCGCGCCAGTCCAGCATCAGGGCGTCGGCATAGCCCTCGCGCTCGGCGGCGTGTTTGGACAGCGTGCAGATCATGTAGAGGCCGGCCGCTTTCGCCGCCGTCGGCGAGGTCTCCGGCGAAGGCCGCTTGTACTTGGCGTGAGTCAGGCGGATGCCGCGCTTCTTTTCTTCAGGATTGAAGTAGCTCGGCCATTCCCAGGCGGCGATGGACATGTGGATCTGGGTATTCTGCGCCGAGACCCCGATCATTTCGGAGCCACGCCAGGCGATGGGCCGCAGGTAACAGTCCTCGAAACCGTTCCGGGTGCAGGCCTCCTTGCAGGCCTGATCGATCTCGGCCACGCTGTAGGGGATCGTGAAGTCGAGGATTTCCGCCGAACGGTGTAGACGTTTCGTATGCTCGGTCAGCTCGAAGATTTCGCCGCCATACATGCGGGCGCCCTCGAACACCGCCGAGGCGTAGTGCATGGCGTGGGTGAGCACGTGAACCGTGGCCTCGCGCCAGGGCACGAACTTCCCGTCCAGCCAGATCCAGCCGTCGCGGTCGTGGAAAGGCTGCGTGGTCATGGTCGGTGCTCCTTCGACTTCGGGCGCTATAGCATAAGAGCCGAATTGTGAACGGCCAGCCCCCCTCGGCCGCGCGCGACCGCCATCTGCTGGTGGTCGACGACGACAACCGCATCCGCGCGCTTTTGAAGGAATATCTGGCGCGCGCCGGGTTCCGGGTTTCGGTGGCGGCCGACGCCGCGGCGGCCAGGCGCATGCTGGCGATGTTCGACTTCGACCTGCTGGTCTTCGATGTGATGATGCCCGGAGAGGACGGCTTCGCGCTGACCGAATGGCTGCGCAAATCAGGGCCGTCCAAGGCAGCCCCCGTGCTGATGCTGACCGCCCGCGACAGCGCAACCGACCGCATCGAGGGGCTGCGCCTTGGCGCCGACGACTATCTGCCCAAACCGTTCGAGCCGGAGGAGCTTCTGCTGCGCATCGAAGCCATCCTGCGGCGGGCCGGCGCGCAGCCGCAAGCGGCGGAACGGCTGACGCTCGGCCGCTGCAGCTTCGATCCCGGCCGCGGCGAGCTTTCCCGCGACGAGGAACCCGTACGCCTGACCGAGGCCGAGACCCGGCTGCTCCGCCGGCTGGCCGCCAATGCGCATGCGCCGGTCGACCGGATCGAACTGGCGCGCGAGACCGCCGACCCGAGCGGCCGCGCGGTCGACGTCCAGGTTACCCGGCTGCGGCGCAAGATCGAGGCCGATCCGAAGGCGCCGCGCTACCTGCAGACCGTGCGCGGCATCGGCTACATGCTGGCGCCCGACTGATGGCCCGGCTGTCGCAGCTGTTCTGGCCGCGCCTGCTCAAGCGCTGGATGCCGACCTCGCTGTTCGGCCGCTCGCTGCTGATCATCGTGCTGCCAGTGGCGATCATGCAGATCGCCGTCACCTGGGCCTTTTTCGACGCCCACTGGCAGACGGTGACCAGCCGGCTCTCGGAAGACCTGGCCGGCGACGTCTCCTGGCTGGTGGACGCCTATGAGGCCGATCCAACGCCCGCGACGCTGACCAAGCTGGAGGATCGCGCCGAGCACTCGCTCGGCCTCTCGGTCGCCCTGCAGGAGGGTCGTGGCCTGCCGCACTCCAAGCGCGCCTCGCTGTTCGGGCCGGTCGACTGGTCGATCAAGCGCGCGCTGGAGAACCAGATCGACCAGCCCTTCTGGTTCGACACCACCCGCTACCCGAACTATGTCGACATCCGCGTGCAGCTGAAACAGGGCGTGCTGCGGGTCATCGCGCCGCGCGACCGCGCCTTCGCCACCCAGGGACACATCTTCATCATCTGGATGGCCATGGCGACGGTGCTCCTGACCGGCGTCTCGCTGCTGTTCATCCGCAACCAGGTTCGCGCCATCGAGCGGCTGGCGGACGCGGCCGACGCCTTCGGGCGCGGCGGCGACGTACCCCAGTTCAAGCCACACGGCGCGCGTGAGGTGCGCAAGGCCGCCCACGCCTTCATCGCCATGAAGGAGCGTATCCAGCGCTATGTCGACCAGCGCACCCTGCTGCTGGCCTCGGTCAGCCACGATCTGCGCACCCCGCTGACCCGCCTCAAGCTGGAGGCGGCCCTGGCCGAGCCGACGCCGCAGGTGAAGGCGATCAAGCGCGACCTGGCCGAGATGGAGCACATGATCGACGAATACCTCGCCTTCGCCCGCGGCGAGGATGGCGAGGCGCTGGAGATGGTCGGCCTGCGCGGGTTGATCCAGGAGGTCAGCGAGGGCGCCACAAGGGCCGGCGCCCAGGTCCAGGTCGAGGCTGACGGCGAGCTCGCCGCCAATATCCGCCCCAACGCCTTCAAGCGGGCGCTGTCCAACCTGGTGATGAACGCCGCGGTGCATGGCGAGCACGTCGAGGTCTCCGCCACCGCGCGACCCTCGGGCGGGGTCGAGATCCTGGTCGATGACGACGGGCCGGGCATTCCCGCCGACCGCTACGAAGACGCCTTCAAGCCCTTCAGCCGCCTGGACGACGCCCGCAACCAGAACGAAAAAGGCGTCGGCCTCGGCCTCGCCATCGCCCGCGACCTCGCCCGCGCCCTCGGCGGCGACGTCACCCTGGACCGCAGCCCCATGGGCGGCCTGCGCGCCGTGGTGCGATTGCCGGGCTAGCCCAATTCCCGCGACCGGCGCACCGCGGCCGCCACGGTTTCAGCCAGGAGCGGGCCCAGCCCGTCCTCGCCCATCAGCACCGTCAGCGCCGCCTCGGTGGTGCCGCCGGGGGAGGCGACTTTGCGGCGTAGGTCGGCGGGGTCTTCGCCCGAGCGGTCGAGCAGGGCCGCGGCACCGACCATGGTGGCGCGGACCAGCGCCTTGGACGCTTCGGGCGTCAGGCCCTCGGCGACGCCGGCCGCGGCCAGGGCTTCCATGAAGGCGTAGAGATAGGCCGGCGCCGAGCCCGAGACGGCGACGGCGGCGTCCATCAGCGCCTCGTCGGCCAGATCGACCGTCGTCGCCACCGGGTCGAACAGCACGTGCGCGGCGGCGCGGGCGCTGGCGTCATGGGCGAAGATGGAGACCGCGCCCTTGCCGACGGCGACGCCGGTGGTCGGCATCACCCGTGCGACAGGCCGGGGCCCGAAGACGGCGGCCAGGTCCTCGATACGGACGCCGGCGGCCACCGAGACCACCACGGCGTCCGGGGCCAGCAGCGGTGCGACCTCGGCCGCCATGGCGCGCCAGTCCTGCGGTCGGACCGCCAGCACCACCAGCGGCGCCTCGGCCAGG
The DNA here is from genome assembly GCA_937890965.1 of uncultured Caulobacteraceae bacterium. Lineage (GTDB taxonomy): Bacteria > Pseudomonadota > Alphaproteobacteria > Caulobacterales > Caulobacteraceae > Poindextera. The sequence goes on from CALAEG010000188.1 coordinate 16,971, forward strand.
GCCGCGATCGGTGGATTCAGCCGCGCGCCCTTGGCGGCGGCGTCCGTTGCGGCGGCGGGGGCTCGCGGGTCGCTGACGATGAGGTGGGAGGCTTCGAACGCGCCCGTAGCCAGCCAGCCCTCGATCAAGGCTCCGCCCATGTGGCCCGCGCCGAGGACCAGGATCGGCGTCATCGAATGGCTCTTAAGCCTGGCCGACCGTTTCGAACATGCAGGCGGCCATGGCGTCCTCTGGGCTCTTGCCGCCCTTCAGGAGAAACGAGAAGGCCGGGTAGAAGTGGTCGGCCGCCTCCACCGCCGCGTCGATCATCGAGGCGGCCTGGGCCAGCGTCGGGCGTTCGCCGTGCGGCAGTCCCAGCGCGTGGCGGAAAACCACCTCGCCGTCGTCGGTCCAGACCTCGAAATGGCCGAGCCAGATACGCTGATTAACCAGCGACAGCAGTTCGCAGGCCGCGGTGCGCTGCGCCTTCGCAGCCTGCAGGTCGAGCGCCAGGCAGAGCTGCAGGCAATCGGCCTCGGGGCGCCAGGCGAACCACAGCTCGTAGTCCTTCCAGTCGCCGGTCAGCGCAAAGGCCAGATCGCCGTCCTCGGTGCGGTCGAAGCTGAGGTTCTCGGCGTTCAGCACATGCTCGACGACCTCCAGCGGATCGGAGCCGGTTTCGATATCATCTTCTTCGGAGTGGGGAAGGTCCATGGGGCCTCGGGGTTGCTCCTGCGAGGCGACCGCGTCGGCGACCGCCTTAGTGAATCAGTACCTAATCTGCTTCGCGGCCGGCGTCTCAACCGGCTTCTTCCTACGCGCGAGCGGCATCCCCGTTCGCGGCCTTGGGCTTCGTCGTCTTCGCCGCCGCCTTCAGACTGGCGACCTCCTCGCGCAGCGCGGCCAGTTCGGCCTTTACGGCCTCGAATTCGTCGCGGCGGATCAGATCGAAGTCCGTCGCCATCTTGTCGGCCTGCGCGCGGAATGCGGTCTTGGCCTCCTCGCCGGCGGCTTGCGCAAGCCCGAGCGCGGCGTTGGTCAGCTTGGCGAACTCGTCGAGAAAGGGGTTTTGGCTCTGCATGGCCCCTTATATGGGAAACAGAAATTTAATGCGAAGGGATTGGACCCGCCTGTTAAATCCCCGGCCGTATACGGTGGTTGCAAAGAGCGGGTTGAGGAAACGTGCGAAGCGGTTTTCCGCCCGCAGCCCGCTCTAACCTTAGGAATCGATCACGTTTATGATTTTGGATTGTTTCAATCCAAAATCATCGTGATCTAGGAGCCCGGTCGCCTTGGTCTTTCCAGATTTCAACCCTGTCATTGTCCAGCTCGGACCCTTCGCGCTGCGCTGGTACGCGCTCGCCTATGTCGCGGGGATTCTGCTCGGCTGGCGCTATGGGGTGGGCCTGGTGCGCAACGCCAAGCTCTGGGGGCGGCGCACGCCTACGGTGACCGTGCCGCAGATCGACGACCTGGTCTTATGGATCACGCTTGGCGTCATCATCGGCGGGCGGTTGGGCTATGTGCTCTTCTACATGCTGCCCTCGGCGCAGGAGCGACCATTTCTGTTCGCCCATCCCTGGGAGATTCTGGAGATCTGGCACGGCGGCATGAGCTTCCACGGCGGGGCGATCGGGGTGGCGCTGGCGGTCATCGGCTTTGCGCGCGTCAACCGGATCGACATGCTGCTGCTGGCCGACGTGGTGGCGCCCTGCCAGCCGATCGGGCAGTTCTTCGGCCGCATCGCCAACTTCATCAATGGCGAGCTCTGGGGGCGGGTGACGCACGGGCCCTGGGGCATGATCTTCTGCAGCCCGCACATCCGCATGAGCAACGGCGGCGACTGCCCGGCGGGCCTCGACCCACGCCATCCAAGCCAGCTCTACGAGGCGGCGCTGGAGGGCGTGCTGATCTTCCTGGTCCTGCGCCTGGCCACCCACAGATGGCATTGGCTGCAGCGGCGCGGGGCCATCACCGGCCTCTTCCTCATCCTCTACGGGGCCATCCGGATCCTGCTCGAACAGGTGCGCAACCCCGACCTGACCATGCCGGCCTTTCCGTTCGGCCTGACCATGGGGATGATGCTCTCGGCACCCATGGTGCTGATCGGCGCCGTCCTGCTCTGGCAGGGCCTGAAGGCGCCGGCTCCGGACCAGCCGGCCCATGAGCCTGCTTGAACGGCTCAAGACCGAGATCGCGGTCGGCGGGCCGATCAGCGTCGCCGACTATATGACGCGCTGCCTGCACGACCCGACCTTCGGCTATTACGCCACCCGGCCGGCGCTGGGCGAGGACGGCGACTTCATCACCGCCCCGCTGGTCTCGCAGATGTTCGGCGAACTGATCGGGCTCTGGGCCGTCGAGACCTGGCGGCGGATGGGCGCACCAGGGCGGCTGCTGCTGGTCGAGGCTGGGCCGGGCGACGGCACCCTGATGAGCGATGCGCTGCGCGCCGCCAGCCTCTCGCCCGACTTCCTGGCCGCCGCCGAGCTTTGGCTGATCGAGACGTCGCGGCCTCTGATTACAAATCAGAAGGTCGCGCTGGCGGACTCGCCGCTCGAGCCCCGCTGGATCGAGAGTCTGTCAGAGGTTCCGGACGACGCACCCGTGGTGCTGATCGCCAATGAGCTGCTCGACTGCCTGCCGGCCCGCCAGCTGGTGCGCGACCCCGACGGCTGGGCCGAGCGCCAGGTCGGGCTGGACGCGCACGGCAACCTGGCCTTTGGTCTGGCGCGCATCCTCGACCGCCGCAACGAGGCCGACGACCGGATCGGCCAGGTCACCGAAATCTCCCTGGCCCAGCAGGCCTTCGGCGCCGAACTCGGCGGCCTGGTGGCGCGCCAGGGCGGGGCTGTGCTGGTGATCGACTATGGCCGCGACGAGCCGGGTTTCGGCGACACGCTGCAGGCTCTGAAAGGCCATGAGACGGTCGACCCCCTCGCCTGCCCCGGCGAAGCGGACCTCACCGTTCACGTGGACTTTCCCGCCGTGCTCGCCGCCGCCTGGAAGGCCGAGGCCTCGACCGTGCTCGTAACCCAGGGCGAGTTCCTGCGCCGGCTGGGCATCGAGCAGAGGGCGGCGTCGTTGAAATCGTCGCGGCCGGATCAGGCGGCCCGCATCGGCCGCCAGCTCGACCGGCTGATCGGCGACGACCAGATGGGCCTGCTGTTCAAGGCGGCCTGCATCCATTCCGCGGGCCTGATCCCGCCCGGTTTCGAGGGCGGGACTTGAGCGAGGTCGAGGCGCTGTTGTCGCCGCTGCTGGCCGCCCAAACGGGCATCCGCCACGCCTTCTTCACGCGCCGCGGCGGCGTCAGCCAGGGCGTCTATGCCAGTCTGAACCTCGGGCCGGGCTCCAATGACGATGCGGCTGACGTCCAGGAGAACCGCCGCCGAGCGGCCAACTATTTTGCGGTTCAGCCGGCCCGGCTGCTCACCGGCTACCAGATTCATTCCGCGCGCACGATGACCGTCGAAAGCCCATGGCAAGATGGGCCGCCGGAGGGGGACGCCATCGCCACGGCGACGCCCGGTATCGCCTGCGGCGCCCTGGCCGCCGACTGCGCGCCAGTGTTGATCGCCGACGCCGGGGCCGGCGTCGTCGCGGCGGCGCACGCCGGCTGGAAGGGCGCGCTCGGCGGGGTGGTCGCCTCGGCCGTCGCGGCCATGACGGCGCTTGGCGCGCGGCCAGAGCGCATGACCGCCGCCGTTGGCCCCTGCATCGGGCCCGAATCCTACGAGGTGGGGCTCGAATTCCTCGACCGATTTGTCGCCGAGGCGCCGGGCGCGGCGCGTTTTTTCCGCGCCGGCGCGGCGGCTGACAAGCGCTTGTTCGACCTGCCGGGCTTCGTACTCGATCGTCTGAGCCAGGCCGGGGTCGGCGCCAGCGAATGGATCGGCCTGGACACCTATGCCGACGCGGACCGGTTCTATTCCAACCGCCGCGCCCTGCATCGCGGCGAGGCCGACTACGGCCGGCTGCTCTCGGCCATCATGCTGGCGGCTGATACTTGACGAAGGTCAGCGGCGGGGCGCGCAGCTTGACATAGACCAGCTCGGGGTCGTCCGGGCTGAGGTTGTAGACGATCCCGCTGCCCTGGAATCCGGCCTTGGCCAGGAGGCCCTGCATGGGCGCGTCCGACACCTTGATGGTGACGAACATCCGATCGTCCTGGTGCGCCGTCTCGCAGCGCATGAGCAGGGCAAGGCCCAGACCCTGGCGGCGATAGCGCTCGGCCACGAAAATCATCTCCACCAGCGGCCGGGTGAAGAAATCCTGGCTGGTCAGGGCATAGCCGACTGGCGCGCCATTGACGTCGGCGACCCAGGCGCGGCCCTGGTTGAGCAGCCGCGCGGCCTTGCGGCCATAGGCTTGCTGGGCGAGTTGCGGGTCGATCCGGCCGAGGCTGGTCTGATCGGCGCCCCAGGCGGGGCGGATAGTGGCTTGCAGCGTGGTCATGCGGCCCGACGGATCGTTTGCACCCTGCCGTCATGCGGTGGGACTTGCCCGCCGGTCAAGCGCTGCTAGAAGCCTCGCCATGGCGACGAAAGCGAATGGGGCCGATTCGTAGATGAAGCTTCTGGCCGGCAATTCGAACCGGACGCTCGCCGAGGCGATCGCCGCCTATCTGGGCCTGCCCCTGACCAAGGCGCAGATGCGCCGCTTCGCCGACAACGAGGTCTTTATCGTCATCGACGAGAACGTCCGCGGCGAGGACGTCTTCGTCATCCAGTCGACCAGCTATCCGGCCAACGACAACCTGATGGAGCTCTTGATCTGCATCGACGCGCTGACGCGCGCCTCGGCCAGGCGGATTACCGCGGTGATGCCCTATTTCGGCTATGCGCGGCAGGACCGGAAGACCGGCGGCCGCACGCCGATTTCGGCTAAATTAGTGGCTAATCTCATTACCCGCGCCGGCGCCGACCGGGTGCTGACCGTCGACCTGCATGCCGGCCAGATCCAGGGCTTCTTCGACATTCCGACCGATAACCTGGTGGCGACGCCGGTGTTGTCGGAGGACATCCGCGAACATTATCGCCATTCGGGCGAGCTCCTGATCGTGTCGCCCGATGTCGGCGGCGTGGTGCGCGCGCGCGCATTGGGCAATCGCCTCGATACCGACATCGCCATCGTCGAGAAACGCCGCTCGGCGCCGGGCCAGAGCGAGGTGATGAACATCATCGGCGACGTCTCGGGGCGTCGCTGCATCCTGTTCGACGACATCGTCGATTCGGCCGGCACGCTCTGCACCGCGGCCCAGGCGCTGATGGACAATGGCGCCATCGAGGTCGCGGCCTACGTCACCCACGGCGTCCTTTCCGGCGCGGCGACCGAGCGAGTGCGGGCCTCGGCGCTAAAGGAGCTGGTGGTCACCGATTCGATCGAAGCGCCCTTGCATGTTCAGGATTGCGACAGGATCCGGGTGGTTAGCATCGCGCCGTTGATCGGCGAGGCCATCCGCCGAATCGCCAACGAGGAATCGGTTTCCACGCTGTTCGATTGACAAGGCCGGGGACTCCGCTGAGGCAAACAATGAGGCCGCACTTGCCCGGCGCGTCATAATCTTGACTATCCACACCTAGAGCGGGTTGAGGAAAAGTGCGAAGCGGTTTTCCGCCCGCAACCCGCTCTAACCCTTAGGAATCGATCACGTTTATGATTTTGGATTGATTCAATCCAAAATCATCGTGATCTAGGGCGCGCTTTTCGGCGCCAGGACGGCAGGACAAATGACATTGATCGCGCCCATCCGCATGGCTTTGATCGCCGGCGTGGCCCTTTGCGGCGTCAGCCTGGCCAGCTGCAGCGAGCCGGCTCCGCCGCCCCCGCCGCCGCTCACGCCGCCGCCGACGCCCGCCGCCTTTTCGCTGTCGACCCGGGTCATCGCCAACGCTGCGGCCTATGAGGATTATATGGCCAGGGCGGCCCTGGTTGACCCGAACTTCAAGAGCGGCGCCGACGTCGCCCAAGCGCTGAAGCTGGGCGCTAGCGACGACCCGCAAGCGCTGCTGCGCGGTGAGATCGCCTATGCCGCCATCGCCGCCCTGCAGGATCCCAACTACGTCGCCAGCGTCCGCAACTATTCCGAAAACGATGCGGCGCGCCGGCAACTGGCCGGGTTGATCGAGCAGGATCCGCGCTATGTGCTCGGCCTGCCGGGCGCCAATACCGCCGCGGGGCTGGCCATCGCCGCCCTGACCGACCAGGGGCAGAAGCTGAAGGCCGCGGGTGCAGCGGTGAAACAGTCGGCGTATGACGTGCAGCATCAGGCCTGGTCGAAGGAGTTCGTGCCCGATCGCGACGAGCGCCTGGCCTCGGCCAAGAACTCATCCGGATTCACCTTCACCGGCCGGGCGGACGAACTGGCGCACCTGCAGCGCGCGGCCGCCGGGTTCGAACCCCTGGCGCTGAACGCCCCGCCGGCCACCGCGCCCTACCCGCCGGTGGTGATCCGCGGCCTTGCGGTTGCGGCCCTGGCGCTGCTGGGCGAGGCCGGCGAGGAGAACGAAACCCTGGTCGCGCCGCTCTTGACCGACCCGACCAGCGCCAACTGCCTGAACATGGCCAAGCTGAACCTCTATCAGTGCCTGGCCGTGGCCAAGCCCTACTACGAGGACATCTTCTGCCTGGGCGAGCATGTGCTGCATGACACCGGCGAGTGCGTGATGATCGACGCCGGCGCACCCGTGCCGCCGGCGCCCTCGACGCCGGCGCCGCCGCCGGCGCCCGCGCCGGCCAAGCCCGCGCCGTCTCGCCGCCGCGCCGGCTAAAACCCCGCCAGCCGCTGCGCGCGGCTGCC